>JAJPKG010000479.1 GCA_021323815.1 Pseudomonadota bacterium | reverse complement strand
GGGCGTTGCGTGCCAGCAACATGCCCGCGCCCTCGCATTCCACTTCCATCCCCGCCCGCAGCGCCGGCCCATCACCGGGATCGCTCATTGCCAGCGTCTCGGCCACGATGCGCAACACGCCTGCGCCGGTGGCTTCCAGCGGCTGCGGCACCCCGACGATCTCTAATTCCGGCTGGCCGAATTTTTGCAGCCCGTGCGTGTGCAGCCAGCGCGTTTCCGGTCCCCACGCCTCGTTATGCAGGCTGATGAACGCGCTGGGCGCGGCCTCGCGCAGCAAGCCCACCTGCTCTGGCGACTGGCAGCGTTGCGCGGCGGGATCAAAAATGACACCGGCGAAGCGCCGCCCCAGCGCTTCCAGGCACGCGACCACCCACCGGTGGCACCAGCGCAGATCAGCATCCACCAGCGTGAAGCGCAGATCAATGGAGATGGTGCCCGCCCTGAAAGTCTGCTGTTGCTCGGCGTTGATCCCGCTCAGCAACCGCGCCAACGCGTCGGGAGCCAGCCCCTGCATGACGGCGCGGCGGTGGCGTTCCATCACCAGCGTCGCCTCAACCCGCCCCAGCGTCTCGCGGATGCCCACGCGCCCCAGCATCACGCGCTCGCGCCCCTCAGCCCATGCCTGGTCGGGATCTTCCCCCGGCGGAAACGCGCTTACCATCCCCAGACGCAAAGGGGCCAGCGTCTCTTCCACCGCCGCCAGCGTCACTGCCGGCGACGAGGTGATGATCAAGAAATCCAGCGGCACGGTTCGTGGCATGGCACCTGCTCCCGCAACATCAGAACAGCAGAAAACATCAGTTTGTGCCTGCTATTGTAGCATATTCTGCGGGGGCGCGATGAATGGCTTTTGCCGGTTCTGTGAGGGCGATGGCACGCCTCGCCCGACCTCGCAAAAAAAGCACTCATGTAGCCAAGATGAAAAAAGAGACAGAGAAAAGGCGTCTTGGGCGGTAACACAAGGGGTTTTTATGACAAGATAATCAGATTCGATCCTGTGCTATTCAGAAAGTAGTCAGCAACGGGTGCTATGCTGCCATCAGCACCACAGAACGGCACTGCCTTAACGGGAATGGCGATAGGCGCTTATGTCTTCTCTATTCCGCAAGGAGGCACACCGGCCATTCCATCCGGCGACCCCGTCTGGTGCCATATTTCTTGGGGAAGATGATGGGAGAACGGGATCATATGTCCAAACTTCCGACCGATCAGCACATCACATACCAGTTGCAGTATCGCAAATGCGGCAAGCCCACCTGCGGCACGTGCAAAAACGGCCCTGGTCATGGTCCGTACTGGTATGCGTACTGGCGTGAAGGGACCAAGCTGCGCTCCGGCTACATCGGCAAAACGCAGCCACAGGGCGTTTCGGCCACTCAGGTCGCCCGCGCCGAGCAGCGCTTGGCCATGAACCGCGCCATGAAACAGCCGGTCGCGGTCGAAGCCGCACGCTAGCTTGACACGACAGCACGCCGTGTGCTATCCTCAAGCGTTGCTGATAGCCTCGCGTTGAAGGGATGGTGCCGGGCAAGTTTGGGTATCAAGAGAGCGGCGCAGATGATGCGAGCGCCGTTACCCCTCTGCCCCGCCGGACGCCCCTGAGCCAGCCGGTGAACGAGCCACGGACTAGTCGGCTGCGGTTCGCGCCCGTTACCGCGCCCCGGTGGATTCGCCGCGCCTCTTTTTGTTCGCTTGTGCCCGCGTATGTCTGTTGTCTGTTATTCTCAGCGGCGCAGCACCCGGCAGGCGATTCCCCGGCTGAGGTTCGGCGCGCATGTCGCGCCGGGCAAATGGTGGTGGCACCACGAACGGCTCTTGCAAGCCCTCGTCCTCCAGATGATGGAGACGAGGGCTAATTTTATGGCCATAGAAGGGGACCCAAATCATGACCAGCGACGACGACGACGATGGCTGGGAGCGCGCCTGAGGATGCAGCGGCCTGCTGGGGAGCGCGTTTCCAGTACCACTTCCCCGGCAGGCTGATTTTGCAGACTCAGGAGCACGAACATGGAGCGGATTCAGAGCAACATGGTGGCGGAACACGTGGGCGAGCGCGTCTGCGTGGAAGGGTGGCTGCACGCGGTGCGGCGGCTGGGCGGTTTGACGTTTGTGGTGGTGCGCGACGCCTGGGGCATGGTGCAGGCGGTGACGAACGATGCCGTCGTGCTGGCACATCTGGCCGAGGCGAACACCGAGAGCATCGTGCGCGTGACCGGGCGCGTGGTGGCGACGCCGAAGGCACCGGGCGGCGCGGAACTGCACGAACCGGAGTTAACCGTGCTGGTGAGGGTGACTGAGTTGGTGCCGGTGGCGCTGAACAAGCGCGAGATGCACGCCGGCCTGGCGACGCAGCTTGATCACGCGGTGGTGCTGAATCGGCATCCGGCGCGACGAGCCATCTTGCGCCTGGGCGCGGGCGTGATGCAGGGCTTTCGCGCCGTCCTCAGCGAGCGCGGCTTCACCGAGATTCAATCGCCCAAGCTGGTGGCCAGCGCAACGGAAAGCGGCGCGAACGTCTTCAAACTGGACTATTTCGGGCGACCGGCTTACCTGGCGCAAAGCCCCCAATTTTATAAGCAGATGATGGTGGGCGTGTTTGAGCGCGTCTTTGAGGTCGGCCCTGTCTTTCGTGCCGAGCCGCACGACACCACGCGCCACCTGAACGAATACGTCAGCCTGGACCTGGAGTTCGGCTTCATCGACGATCACTTCACGGTGATGGCGTTGCTGCGCGACGTGCTGGCGGGCATCTTCGCGCATCTGGCGGCGCGCCACGCGGCGGATCTCAGTCTGCTGGGCATCGCGCTGCCTGACGTGCCGGCGATGATCCCGCATATCCACTTTGCCGAGGCACAAGAAATGATTTTGCAGCGGCACGGCGTGGATGTGCGCGGTGAGCCGGACCTCTCGCCGCAGGACGAGCGCTGGCTGGGCGAGTGGGCGCGCGAGACCTATGGCAGCGATTTCCTCTATGTCACGGGATATCCCATGAAGAAGCGCCCGTTCTATACCCATCCCGATCCGTC
The DNA here is from genome assembly GCA_021323815.1 of Pseudomonadota bacterium. Taxonomy (GTDB): domain Bacteria; phylum Chloroflexota; class Ktedonobacteria; order Ktedonobacterales; family JACDGC01; genus JAJPKG01. The sequence goes on along the minus strand of JAJPKG010000479.1, from coordinate 14,346 downwards.
GCGGCCCGCCTATTCCAACTCGTTCGACTTGCTCTTTCGCGGGATGGAGTTGGTGACGGGTGGCCAGCGCCTGCACCTCTACGCCGATTATCTGGCAGCGTTGCAGCGTGCCGGGTTGCCGCAAGAGCCGTTCGCCGATTATCTGTCGGCGTTTCGCTATGGCATGCCGCCGCACGGGGGATGCGCCATCGGCCTTGAACGCCTGGTTGCCCAGCTTGCTGGCTTGCCGAGCGTGAAGCTGGCGGCGCTCTTCCCCCGCGACCTCACGCGCCTGACGCCGTGAGATGCGTGCCGGCAAAACAACCATCCTACTCTTGCAGTTTGCCCTGTCCGTCGGTTTCCGGCTTGACGGGCGACAGTTCGCGCAATGACGCGATGGTTTCAGGGAAACGCAGTGCGCGCTGTACCGCTTCCAGCAATTCATTGATATCGAACGGTTTATAGACCACCGCGATACCTTTGGCTTGCAGGAAGCTTTCGATGTCGCGCACTTCGCGCTGGGCCGCCGTGCAAATGATGATCGGAATATCCGACGTTGGCTCGTGCAGCTTTAACAACTGCAACATCTGCCAGCCGGTGTCTTTCCCCTCGAACATGAAGTCAAGGATGATCAGGTCGGGATGGATGCGCAGGATCTCTTGCATATCGTTAATGATATACGAAGCCAGCGTAACCTGATAGCCCTCATCTTCCAAAATCATCTGGAAAGCGTCAAGGATTTCCTGGTTGTCGTTCATGACGAGAATATGGTGTGCCATGAATGACCCTCCTTCCCTGGTAATCTGCTTGACCTTTCTTTTTGCACAATCTTTGCCAAACTGTTCAACACAGTTTGTTGACTATGACCCCGCCGGGGTGCCGACAAAATCCGTCTCGAAGGTCGCTTCCAATTGCTGGATCACCTGCGAGTTGGCCACCAGCACGCCGATCTCGCGGTTTTGATCCAGCGATTGCGTGGAGATATTCTCCGAGCCGACAAAAGCTAGGTTGCCATCCGCGATGATGATCTTGGCATGGATATACAGCCCGCCATTGGTGTCATCCACCCGCGTCACCTTCACGCCGCCCTGCGTCAACTGCTGCGCGCCCTGATCATCAGAACTCGAATTCGGCAGCACCACTTCCACCTGCACGCCGCGCCCAGCGGCAGCGGTGAGCGCCTGGATGATCTGCGGATCTTCCATCTCTTCTTCTTCCAGATGCAAGGACTGCTTCGCGCCGTTGATGAGCGCGGTGAGCTTGCTGCGCGCGTTCACCGGGCTGACCACCAGGTTTGGATCAGTGATCTGCGGCGTGGTGCGCGCCCAGTCCGCCTGGAAGATGGCAGCACACTGCTGCACGTCGGTGCTGTTGGTGTCGGTGATGAGGAAATCGCGGTCGGTGGTGGACGACGAGCCACCCAGCGCCGACTTGGTGAAATTGCCGGATGAGATGTACGCCGTCTTGCCGTCGATGACCATCAGCTTGGCGTGCGTCAGCGCGAACTGCGGATTGGTTCCTTGTGCATGCACCCCAGCAGCATTCAATGCCTGGATGGTCTGATCCGGTGATGTCGAACCACTGCCGGCGGGATGTTCTTCCAGCATCACCTGCACGTTGACGCCGCGATTCGCCGCGTCTTCCAGCGCATTGATGACGTTGCGTTCCGTCAGCAGATACATCTCCATCTGGATGCTTTGTTTTGCTCCCTGAATGGCCTGCACTTCCGGCGTGTCGCCGGCCTGTGGCTCAACGCTGAGCGTGGCTTCCTGAATGCCCCCGCTGGACGAGCATGCGCTGGTGCAGGGCGCGGACGTGCCGCTGGTGCTGGTGCCGCCAGGGACGGGTGTGCCGCTGCCAGCCGTGCCGCTGGTGGGATCAGTGATGGATGAACAGGCCGCGAACGCTGCGACCAAAACCGCAAGGATGCCGATCTGCATCAGTTGCAAAGGATGCAACGTGTGATATCGTTTCATAGAGCGCGAAAAAAACCTTTCGTGAAAGGCCGCCCTGAGGCGATCCCCTGGTGATGCACAAAGTATCGCGCAGATCGACCAACATTGCTATGAACCAGATCGCATTTCCGGGGAAGATGACGAGGAAACGGTATCATGCCACTTTCAGCGTTTGAACAGCGCGTGTGCCGGGCTATCCAGCACGGCGCGCTCTTGCCGCCGGCGGGCGTGGTGGTGGTGGCGTGTTCCGGCGGGGCCGATTCGCTGGCATTGCTGCTGGCGCTGCATGCCCTCTGTGGCCGGCCTGAGGCGCGCTTCCCCGCTGTGCGCCTGCATGTCGCGCATCTGAATCACGGGCTGCGGCCCGAAGCGGCGCAAGATGCCGCGTTTGTCGCGGAAATCTGCCGGCAACGCGCCATCTCGTGCACGGTGGAAGAGATCACCGAGCGCGAGAGCGAAGGATGGACTGGCTCGCTGGAAGCGGCAGCACGGGCGGTGCGTTATCGGTTCCTGCGCGCGGTCGCGCAAGCTGTCGGTGCTGACTGCATCGCGCTAGGGCACACGATGGATGACCAGGCCGAGACGGTGCTGATGCATTTCTTGCGCGGCAGTGGGCTGGACGGCCTTTCCGGCATGAGAGCGCGTTCCGGCGATCTCATCCGCCCGTTGCTGGGGCTGCGCCACGCCGACACGCGGGCCTATTGTCGCGCGCAGGGCGTGACGCCACGCGAAGATCCCTCCAATGCCGATCTGCGCTTCACCCGCAACCGTCTGCGCCACGAGCTGCTGCCGCTGCTCGAAACCTTTCAGCCGCAGATCATCCCCACCCTGGCGCGCAACGCTGCCGTCATCGCCGAAGATGCTGATTTTCTCGACCACGCCGCCGATCTGGCCTGGGATGCCTGTCTCGTTGCCATCACGGATGACGCCGTCACCCTCAGCCGCGCTGCCCTGCGCGCCCAGCCGCCCGCCCTGCGCCACCGCGTATTGCGACGCGCCATCCTGCGCGCTGGCAGCCCCAAGCCCGACGCACATCTCAATGCCGACAGCCTCGCCCGCCTGGACCGCGTCATCCTGGATCGCTCCGGCGAGCGCCGCACCGTTCAGCTTTCCACCGGCGCAATCGCTCTCTGCGACCGTGAACATGCAATGATTAGTCTTCCCTCTATCCATCAAGGTTGAGGATGAAGATTCCCATGCTCTAAAACATAAGTTTGGTTCTCAAGGCCCAGAGCATCAATTTGAGGGAGAGCAGCAACAAGTTCAGCAATGATAGCGTCAATACGTGTTTTGGGTGGAAATTGCAACACAATAATCCCTGAATGAGGTGGCGGGAAATTGGTGGTCTTCAAAAAGTCGCTATCAGCAGTAATAATAACCAGCTTATGAGCACGAGCATAACGAAAGATGATATGATCTCCCTGTCCTGAAAGACCACAGAGGGCGACCGATGTGGCAGAATAGCCAGCATCAACAAAACGTTTTGCTAGTTTGGATGGCAGATTTTCATCGATCAGATAACTATGAGTTGACGACATAGGTCAACTCACGCTCTTTCACCGACTCAACTGCATAATTGAGTGCCGCCTGAACCTCTGCCTCAGTGAGATCGTAGTTTTCACTGACTTCTTTGATGCTGTCACCTGCCGCGATATGCCCGATGATCTGTGATGCAGTAATGCGATGCCCCTTGATAATCGGTCGCCCACCAAGGATGGCGGGATCGGAAACAATCCCCGGCGCGATCTCCTTTGCCGTCATGACAAGACACCACCTTCCCTTCCAGGGTTTAACCGTAGTATACCACAAACACTACAGCCCAACAGGCGACAACATTTGAGCCGGGGAGAGGAATTCCTGGCGAACAGGCTATACGATTCACTGAATCGGCTGTCCCGCCGGCGGCGGCACATGGCCCGGTCCCAACAGCGTGCGCACCATGTTGTTATCCAGCGTTTCCATGTGTTCATAACCCAGCAGCACATTGGGATGATCCGCCCCACGGAAGGTGAATTCATCCATCGCCCACGACCACCAGATCGACCCGGCGTCGAAGATCACTGCGCCGGACTGGTCACGATAATAGGTGGTGTTGGCGATGCGCAACGCTCCGGTGTTATCCACCAGCGATGACTGGCCCAGGATGATCAGCCCTAGCGGCGTCTGGTTATTGTTTGCCAGGGCGTCATAAGCATAGCCCAGCAATCCGCCGGAAACCGTCTCGCCGGGCGAGAAGGTCGAGTTGCGCGTCAACGCGTCCAGGTCGCCGCTGCGCACCTTCCAATCCGGCAGATAGGTGTTGGTTGGGGGCACGCGGAAGATAAAGCCGTCAAACTGGATGCCCAGCAATTCGTTTTCAGGCCGATTCAAGATCTGATCGCGCCAGCGTGCCGTTGTGAGGGCGCGGGTCTTTTTGCTGAGATAATCAGGATCTGTCGATGGCGGTGACAGTTGCTCTTGCGGATTATCCAGTTCAGGGGCCGTGCCGATGCCAACTTTGTAACACACCAGCGTGCGGCGGTCATTTTCCAGCCGCGCCTGCCAATAGCCGTCTTGCGCGCCAAAAAATCCCAGGCTCACCCCGGCATCGCGGGCGTGTTCAAAGGCATCGCGCATCGTCTTCGTCCAATATTCGTCGTGGCCCAACGCCACAAACGCCACATGCTGCAAGATCGCGTGCGGGTTCACATCCACGTCCAGATCCGTCGTGTAGCTCACGTCGAAGCCCGAACGCTCGAACCAGCGCACCGCGTGCAGATCATAGCTCAGCAGATCGCCCGCGCCGGCATCATTGGCATAGGGTCGGTTGAACGACACCTTCGTTGCCCGCTGTGGGTTCAACTCATCATAGGGATCGATGCCGTTACCGGTGTCGGGACCATAGAAACTGTCGCCACCCCAGACATTTTCCGCCTGATAAGTCATCACCGGCAGGCTGACTAAAATCTGTGAGTGGCGGGCGCTATCCGACGGATTTTCTTTCACCACCAGCGGGATGTATGACTCGCCCTGTGGCGCGCGCAGCTTGATCAGATACACGCCGCTCAGCCACTTAGGCCCGACGGTGAGCGTATAAGACGGCTGCCAGTTCGCGTCAATAAGGTGGGTCTTGGAATCCATCCGGCACTGACAGTCATGCAGCGCGCCCTTTGCCCAATAACCCTGCTGCTGGCTTTGGGCGATGTGCGCTTTGGCATAGAGGCGACCGCCCAGGCCGTAATACCAGCCCATGCGATACACCTCGATGTCATAGCTGGTGGGGCGGGCGGTGCTGATGTAGAGTTGCACCTGCTCGCCGTCATACGCTGAGACCTTATTTGCATAGCCCTCGATGAACTGCGTATTTGTGCCGGGAGTCAATTCCCAGGTGCGCGTGCCCAACATCTGGTTTTCCACCGAAGACGGCACCGAGCCGTCATAATACGTCACTTTCAATGGAGTTGGCGGCGCAATGAGATGCCGGTTGCGATAGACCCCCACGCCCATCGTCATGACGATGCACACCAGCAGCCCGCCCAGCGCCAACCGCGTGCGTTGATCCCACGCGCTGCTCATGCGCATGGCCGGCACACGCATCGCGGTCGCCTGCTCTTCCGCGCCCCCCACCTGCGGCGCGTTCGCATCTGTGCGCAGGCTGACGCCCACCGCCAGCGCGATGAGCGTCATCAGGATCTGCCATTCGCCGGCGCTGAAAAAGTGTGCGTCAAGGATGTCGATGGCGAAGTTGACGATGAGCACCGTGAAGATGCCTGTCAGCATCTGCCGGTTGAAGCCGTGCTCGCGCTGGCGAACACGCCAGATGTAGCGGCAGATGATGAAAGCGAATGCCAGGAAGCCAACGATATAGATGATGCCGCCGCGATAGAGCAGCAGCAGATAGAGGCTTTCGGTGCTGCCGAAATCCAGCACGGGATAGTCAAAGCTGGGCTGCACGCCGAAAAAGAACGTGCCCACACCGCCCATCACCGTCACCAGCACGATCTTCCAGTGCAGACCGCGACTGGCCCAGGTGGTCGGCACGGCGGCGTGATGCGACGTGTTCGCCGGATTATTGAACTGGAAGGCGAGGCGCTGCAAAATATAGGGTGTCAGCGCCAGCGCGCCGACAACGGCGGCGATGAGGGCGAGGCGGGTCTCGCGAGCCAGCGCGCCATTGAGCCGCCATGCCAGCAGATAGCCGACGACGATGGCCAGCAGTCCGGCCACGCTCAATGTGGAAAGCAGCGCGATCACGTTGAAGGCCAGCATGCCGATCAGCAGCCATTTCCAGCGCCCGCCGAAGCGCTGCACCGTTGTCGCTTTCGTCTGAATCTGGTTGATGAGAATAATGGTATACGCCGCGATGGCCGCCAGCGTTTCCCAACCACCCACCACCGAGGTGGCGCGGTGAATTGATGGGCTTTCCAGGGTCTCATAGGTGGGATAGAGCGCTTTCAGGAAGGATTCCACTCCGGGGAAATGGGCGATCTGCAAGACGCCGATGAGGCTGATGGCCGACAGGACCGAGACGATAACCTTCATCATCGCCGGCAATTGGCGAGGCAATGGCAACGCTTCCAAGATCACGCGATACCACAGATAATATTCGATCGGTCCCGCGAGGGCATTGATGGCATCTTTCGACAGATAGACATGGCGCACCACCATCATCGCTGCCGGCAGGAACGTGCCGGTGAAGATGATCAACAAAAACGCGGTGTCAACGGGGGTAATGGCAAAGGAATACTCTTTGCGCTGTACACGGCGGATGACCAGTGCCAGGGTGAAGAGCAGCAGCAAGATGTCGCCGGGCTTCAACCCGCCGATGGCGCGCGCAAACGCCGCCGTCAGCACGGAGCCGCCAAACAACACATACGTGCCATACGTCATCCAGCGGTCTTGATCCAATGCCTGGCGCAAAGACCGGAAAGCTCGAACATTGAATAGTGCAAAGCGTCTGCGCGGCGCGATCCGTTGCCCGATGGCAGCCATGATGTTCCCTTTCGCCAATACTCTACCCGACCTGATTATAGCGCAATGATAAAGGTTTATTATGATGGCTGAAGTGGGCGACCGAGGCCGCGCCTAAGGGTGGCAGGCCACCCCGAAGCTGGACTAGCGGGCGAGGTATGCCTCATCCCTCCATCAGTCCGCGCAGGCAGACTTTGTGGCATAGCCCATAGGCGCGGTTTCAACCGCCCGCTCCTCCCGCGCTCGCTTACACCGAGGCGGGCGCATATTTCTCGCCGACGCCCAGCGCCAGATAGCGCAGCCCAGCCGCTTCGACATCGGCACGGTTGAGCACGTTGCGCCCGTCCAGCACCACCGGCGTGCCGGGCAGTTGCCGCCAGTCCAGGTCGCGGAAGTCGGCGTGCCACGCCTGCGCCACCACCGCGTCCAGGTGGGGCAAGGCGTTGAGATCCTGCGCCGGGGTCGCGCCGAATTTGGCGATCTCATCTGCGGTGAACAGCGGATCGTGCAGATACACATTCGCCCCCGCGTCACGCAGCGCCTCGATCAGCAGGATGGCCGATGAGAAGGTCGGCTCCTTGACGTTGGCGCGATACGACAGGCCGAAGATCAACACGTTCTTGCCGTTCAGCGAGCCGATCTCATAATGCAGCATCTTCGCGGCAACGTTCGCCATCTGGTCGTTGATCTGCCGCGCCTGGCGTGCCAGCACCGTTTGTCCGAGCCGGTTGATCATGAAATACGGATACACCGGAATGCAGTGGCCACCCACGCCCAGGCCAGGCTTGTGAATGTTGGAGAGCGGCTCGCTGTTGGCGGCGGTGATGACCTCGTTGATGTCGATGCCTGCTTCCATAGCGCACAGCGCCATCTCGTTGGCCAGCGCAATGTTCACATCGCGATAGACGCACTCGGCGATCTTGGCGAACTCCGCGGCCTCGCTGGTGCTGACCGCAATGACGTTCTCGGTGAGGCACTCGTGGTAAAACTGCACTGCCGCGTCGGTGCTGCGCTGATTCACGCCGCCCACCACTTTAGGATACTCCAGCAGGTTGCGAATGACCTGGTTCGATTGCACGCGCTCTGGGCTGAAGACCAGCAAGAAATCTTCGCCAGCGCGCAAGCCCGAAACGCGCTCGATGATCGGTCCCAGGCGGTTGCGCGTGTCGCCCACCGGCAGCGTCGTTTCCAGAATCACCAGCGTGCCGGGGCGGATGCCCTGGCCAATGCCATGCATGGCACTTTCCAGCGCGCCATAGGTCGGCTCGTAATTGTTCTTGGGATCCACCAACAGCGGAACCAGTACAATCACCACATCCGAAGCGTTCACGGCGTCGGCAGTGCTGGTGGTCGCGCGCAGATTGCCCTGCGCCACCGAGGTGCTGATCATCTCCGCCAGCCCCGGCTCGTTGTCGATGGGGCATTGCCCGGCGTTGATCGCCTCAACGACGGCGGCATTGATGTCTGCGCCCACCACGCGATTGCCGCGCGAAGCAAACAGCGCCGCGACCGGCAGGCCCATCTTGCCGAGGCCGATGACACAGATATTGCGCATGGAAACGAGATCTCCTTAATGGACGTTGGTTGAAGATGTGGTTTCGGTCGCGGCCAGCGTTGAGGGCTGTCGCGCCTTCGCCTTGCGACGGACCAGGGAATCGACGAGATCGTAGTACGACCGCTTCATCTGCGGCCAGCCATAGCGCTGGGTGAAGCGTTGGTGGGCGATGCGCGCCATCGCGCGCCGCCGTGCCGGGTCATGCGCCAGCGCCTCAATGTGTTGCGCCAGCTCTTCGGCGTTGCCCGGCTCGAAATACGCCACCATCTCATCGTCGAAATATTGGCTTACGACCAGGGTGCGCGCCATCACTGCCGGCACGCCCAGAGCCGCATATTCCATCAGTTTGGTCGGCAGCACGTAATCCGTGAAGGGATTTTTCAAGTTCGGCACAATCGCCAGATCGGCCTGCGTCAGCAGTTCGGGCAATTGCTCGGTGGGGACGTGCTTGCCGTGAAAATAGACGATGTCATCCAGCCCCAATTCGTGACTGATGCCGCGCAGACGGGGCAGATCGTCGCCCTTGCCATAGATGATCAGTTGCAGGGGATTCACCGTGCCGCGCCGCCGAACGATGGCCACCGCGCGCAACATCACATCCAGCCCATAGCGCGCCACGATGGTGCCGTGATAGACCAGCACGAAAGGGGGCGTCTCGCCGGGCGCGGCGGCGCGCAGCTTGCCGGTGGGCCGCGTTTCCATCGAAAAGATACGATCGTCGGGCGCGTTCATCAGCACGCTGACCTTGCCCGGCCTGATGCCACGCTCGATCAGCACCTGGCGATAGGGTTCGTGCACCGTCAGCACGTGGTTCGCCAGCCCCGCGCTCATGCGCTCTTGCAGGCGCAAGCCCCAGATCAGCGGCTTCATCCATTTCGAGCGAAACTTCACGCTATAGAGATCCGAGGTCAGGTCGTGCATATCCAGAATGACCTTGCAGCCGAAGATGCGCGGGATGATGGCGGCAAAGACCAGGAAATCGGGCATGGTATGCACCTGGATCAACTGGTAGCGCCGGCGCAGCCACAGACCGGTGAGCCAGAAGGTGCCGATGAGGGTGAAGAGGATATAGCTCATCAGATATGCAATCTGATTGGTACCTTGATATTTTTTGAACGGCATCTGGCAGACGTTGACGCCGTCTAGGGTGAACCACCGCTTGGGATAGGTCTGGTTATTGACCGGCGGCTGGCGCAAGCAGAGGAAATCCACGCTGTCACCGCGCTCGGCCAGCGCCTGCGCTTCGCGGCGCACGCGCGGATCGGTCACGTATTCGGTATAAGCGAACATGCCGATGCGCAGCCCGGTTGTGTTTCGCGTTTTCACCAGTCGGTTCGTCCCTTGTGCTAGCTCGAAATCGGCATGTGTAATGGGGAGTCTCACGCCGCCCTTACGTCAGATCGAACGCATCGGCAAGGCAGACGTAACGACCGTGACCCTTTCAGCACACCGCAATACGTTCCCAAGCATAGCATGCCCCATCCATCCTGTCGAGGGGGAAAGGTCAGGGGTCCTAGTGGCAAAATCGGGGGGAGGCGGCGATCGATTTTATCGCTTGCTTAACAATTATTGTCGAGACGCGCATATATCGTTTAGAATGCAAATATTCTCCAAAACCTATTGACAAACAAAACAAAATCTATCATACTATCTGCAATGGACTGAAAAATGACATCCTGCACCAGCAGTGGAGGTTCTTCCCATGACGTTACCCCCCAGCCCCACCGACGGCGAGATCGTCTACGTTCCCGTGCCGCGTCAATACTTGCAGCAGGTATATCGCGTGCTGATGCGCGCGATGGCCGAAGCCAGCGGCGAAGCGGTTGAACCGGAGACGCCACCCGCGCCTGCCGCCAACGCCACGCCCCCGCCAGAGATCGAGACGCCCAAAGGCAAGATGATCGACCTCATCACGCGCATCGCGAAAAATATGGGCGCGGACGAACACCCGGTCTCCCTCTCAGATCTGCACGAGGCGTACATCAAGGCATATCCCGGCATCGGCAAGGGCAGCTCGCGCGGCAGCTTCGATGCCACCATCAATTACCACGCCATCAACATGCGCTCGCGCTTCCCTGACATCAACGACAAACACAAACCGGCCTATTGGCTGAGCCGCCCCGTCTTCAAGCGCGTCGCCCGCGCGCAATATATGCTGCTCACCCCCGAAGAAGTCGAGGCGTTCAAGCGAGCTGTCGAACGTGACGATCCGCGCATCTTCCAAGATGAATATGATGTCGCGGAACTGCTCACCGAGAAGAAATAGCGGTTCCGCAACCCAACAGGCGGGTGAGCTGTTTTTCACGGTCTCACCCGCGCTGTTGATAATCGCTGTCAGGTTATGCCTTGGTCACATCAGCATAAGCCGCCATATCTGCGGTGATGCCCAACTGTGACATCAATTCCGCGGGATTGAATCCCTCGCGTTTATACTGCTCAGCAGCGACCGCCCTGGCGGTTTCCGCGACCTGTGGATTTTCCCAAATGACAATGGTGACAATGTTGAAGCGACCCGGCCCCCCGGTTTGCTCCAGGATAACATCTTCCACGCATCCAGGCTGTTCGCGCAAAAACGCTTGAATATGGCGTAACCGCTCAAGAAATACATCACGGCTCTCGCTCGGCACGATAAATTTGTCAACACGATACACTGTGTCTGCCATGTCTTTCGTGTTCATGCTTGAATTCCCGGCGTAATGGATTCAAGCATCGCTCCTTTTGTTGGATTGACTGTGCTCATAAATAGTATGAAGCATGGGCCACCGGTTTGCCTTTGGTCGAAAGGATAGCCCCTACCTGTCCTTTGGGGCAAATCTCTCGTTTGTCTGCATATGGCTTTAGCCGCAAACCATGTGGACTGACACCACCCATGCGTTCTCGCCTGAGAAACATGCCGCGCTCGGAATCGGCATTCAGCAAGAGCTACAGCGCCTCATGGCTCAAGCGCGGTAACCGGAGCGCATATCGTGTCCGCTCGCTACGCTTCTTCTTGCGCTGGTGCCGGTGGCGCTTGCAGAAACTCCAAGAGAGCCGCTTCATCAGCGAAACTAGCCATGTCCAAAGCCGCAGTTTGCAAACGGCCAATATCGGTGATCATTTCAATTTGTTCTCTGGCAGTTTCGCTCAGGACACCAAATTGTCGGAGAGCAGCATTGATCATCATTCTACGCGACGCTCTTAACTCTCCCAGTTCGATGCCCTGCTGGATGCCCTGCTGGATGCCCTGCTGGATACCCTGCTGGATACCCTCAGCCAGCTTTTCTTCACCCACTTCTTGCATGAGCAATTCGCGCAAGCTGGAATGCTGAAAAATTTCTTTGAGCATTTTATCCTCCTGAAGCAGACTCGCCAACGGCGCTACCGGAAGCCGCAGCCCTGCGAACAGCACCAACAATCCTTCCAATCGTTCTTGCTCTTTGATTGGAAGAGGCGCGGTGGCAATTTTTCGCGCCACATCCAGCGCCAAATCGTGGCTTGTTCCTTGCATCAACACCGCCAGCGGCCAGAGATCGGGGTAGGGCGTTTGCAAAACAACGTCCGGCGACAGGTTCCACAGCGCGATCACCGTGAACGGATAGACCATTGCGGGCGTGCCATCCGGCAATGCTGGCGCATAAGGTGAAACCGGCAGGGTCGCTACTGGCTTTAAGTATATCACATACGACCGCACGACGACACCTTCACGGAAGTGAACACGCGTACCATATTCAGCCATGCGGCGCGCCATATCTTCGTCTGCCACTGTTTGAATTTCGATATGGATAATAACGGGTTGCCCATTTTCGGTGACCAGCCAAACAAGATCGGCATGGCGTCGTGCCGCCTTCAACTCTGATTCGAGTTCGCGGTCCCACACCACCCCGTGCAAGCCCAAGAGCAACAAAAGACCATCGCGGGCAGCCAGGAACGTTTCCTTGAGCGCCTGATCGTAGTCCTGTTTTTTTCGCGGCATGTTCGTGTCACCTCTTCTTTCTGCCTATTTGTTTGGGATTGTAGCATGAAGAGCAGATTAGCGCAACGTTCCTCCCGTGTTCGCGATGTGGCGCAGCCCACGTGACTCACTTTCCTGCCGGATCGTCCCGATAATGAATCAACAGAACGAGCTTGGTGAAGCGTGCAAGTGAGGCACTGATGCAGGGAACGAGCACACTGGGGCGAATGGCGACGTGCCGCGCGTGGCTGCGGCAATCATTTCTGGCGATTGAGGACGATGTCCTGCGCCGCTGCGCGCTGATGGCGCTGGCAATTGTACTGCAATCTCTGCTGGAACTGCCACGCGATGCCCTCAATACCCTCATCGGCCCGAAAATCGGCCTCCTGGTGATGGTAGTGCAGGCGGGCAGCATCGCCTTGATGATCACCGCTGTCGCGCTGCCTTCCCCCAGCCACACGGGACCCCAACGCCCGGCTACGCCGCGCCCGTTGCCGCGCTGGGTGCTAGCCCTAGCTCTGGGGCTGGCGGCACTGGGGGCCATCAACGGCGTGCGACTGACCGCGCTGATGGTTGTCACCTCTGCTATCCCCCCCTGGTATTCCAACGATGGCACCTCGCTGGATCACTTCGCCGCCATCGAACTGCTGCGGGGGCATGATCCGTATGAGACCGTGACCATGAGCGGTGCCATCCATGCGTTGCATCTGCCGCGCATCTTTGTGACACCCCTTCATCGCGGCGTTTTCGCCAAGCGCTCCTGGCTGGATTATCCGAAGGACAACGATGTGCGCGCAGTCTTTGCGCATACCCCGCCGGGGCAGACGCCGCCGGAGATTGAGTCGCACGTGAGCTATCCAGCGCTGTCGTTTTTGGCGCTGGTGCCCTTTGTCGCCGTCGGCCTGCCAAATATGGCGATTCTCGCCGTGCTGTGCCTCCTCGCCTTCGCCTGCATCGCATTGCGCGCCGTGCCGCCGGACCTGCGCCTGTGGCTGGGGCTGCTCATCCTCATTGACATGCCCGTGTTGGATTCCGTGCTGACCGGCGGGCTGGATGTGACGGTTATGCTGCTGCTGTTCGTGGCATGGCTGCGCTGGCGCGACGCCTTTTGGTCCACCCTTTGCTTTGGCCTGGCGCTTGCCGCGAAACAGCAACCCTGGTTCTTCATCCCCTTCTTCGCCATCTTTTTGTGGCAGCGAGTGGGATATCGCGAAACGCTGCTGCGTTTGGGCGCAGCAGGCGCAATCTTCGCCGTCATCAACCTGCCTTTCATTATCCACGACCGCGCGGCGTGGCTCGCCGGTGTCCTTGCTCCCATCCGCGATCCCATGTTCCCACGCGGACAAGGGCTGGTGCAGCTTTCTCTGGCAGGGGTCATCCCCCTATTGCCGGAACGCGCTTACACCCTGCTGGAAATCCTCGCTTACGGCGTGGCACTCGGCTGGTACGTCTGGCGCGGCGCTCGGCGCTGCCCCGAGATCGCCTTCATCCTGGCGCTGCTGCCGCTGTGGTTCGCGTGGCGCAGCCTGCCCTCCTATTTCGCCTTCAGCGCCCTGCCCATGCTGGCACTACGGCTGGCGTGGGGGGAAGCAAGATCAGACGCGAAGAGCGCGAAGGAAGAGAAGGATACGAAAATTATTGGGTTTAAGAAGGCTATGGAAGCATTTTCAGCAGTGCCACTGTTTTTCTCTCGCCTCACTGGCCAATTCTCAACGCAATTATTGTCTTTGAACCTTCGCGACTTTCGTTCTCTTCGTGTCCTTCGCGTCTCCTCCCCTCTCGTCTGGGGGCTATGGCTCGTCACCGGGCTGTATATGTTAGCGAGCCTCGTCATCGGCCATCATTACTGCGATCCGCAGTTCTATCAATATGCTGGCGACTTCGCGGTCGGCAAACTACCCTATCGCGATGTCGCTGTGGAATATCCCCCCCTGGCGCTGGCGGTGATGATTTTGCCCGCGTTACCCTTGCTGCCG
>JAJPKG010000155.1 GCA_021323815.1 Pseudomonadota bacterium | reverse complement strand
TACCACCGCCAGCCACGACATGCGCGCGAATGGTGGTCTCATCACCTGCGATGATTTCTTCGCTGCCGGGCGGCAGGATGCTGAGGTGCCGCGCCCCACGCATGATGCCCACGCGTACGGGAATGCCATAGACGCGGGCAAGCAAAGCGGGGTCCAGCGCGACGGAGGGCGGTCCGTCGGCCACGATGCCGCGCTGAAAGAGGATCAGGCGCGGGAAATAGCGCGCCGCCAGGTTCAGGTCGTGGAGCGTCGCCAGCACAGTGATGCCAGCCTCGCGGTTCAGCCGCGCCACCAGTTCCAGCACCTCGATCTGATGGCGGATGTCGAGGTGCGCGGTGGGTTCATCCAGCAAGAGCATCTGCGGCGATTGGGCCAGGGCCATCGCCACCAGCACGCGCTGGCGCTCGCCCCCGCTCAATTCGTTGAACTGCCGTTCCGCCAGATCTGCCACGCCAGTCGTTTGGATTGCCGCGCTCACCGCGTTGCGGTCGTCGGGACGCAACATGCCCCAGCCCAGCGGCGGCAGGTGCGGCGTGCGGCCCATCTCCACCATCTGCCGCACGGTGTAAGCGAACGGCATGGTGAGATCTTGCGGCACCACCGCCATTGCCTGCGCGATCTCGCGGCGTTTCATCGTCGCCAGATCGCGCCCAGCGAGCCGCACCTGCCCCGTCTGCGGCGCGTGGACACGGTTCGCCAGCCGCAGCAACGAGGTTTTGCCCGCACCGTTCGGCCCCAGCAATGCCACCATCTCGCCGCGCGCCACGCCGAACGAGACGTCGCGGAAAAGGGGCCGCGCCGGATCGTAGCCGAAGGTGACGGCGTCGAAGGTGAGCAGGGAGTCTTCAACCATAATTCTTCACTTCGTGTTCTTCGGGGAATTTCCGCGTCCTTCGTGCCCCGTCCTTTTATCCCCCGTTCGCTTTCAGCAGGCCCCGGCGCAAGGCGAAGCGCACCAGTTCCGAGCGGTGGTGCAGGTTGAGCTTTTGCATCAGGCGCGAGCGATAGGTTTCCACCGTTTTGGGGCTGAGGATGAGCTGATCGGCGATCTCCTGGCTGGAATAGCCTTCCGCCGTCAGCTTCAGCACCTCGCGCTCGCGCTCGCTCAGTTTGTCATATTCATCGCGCTCTTCTTCGCTGTTGCCTTCCAGGTAACGCGACAGCAGCAGGCGCGTGGCGGAAGGGTAGAGAAACACGTTGCCGGCCATCACCGTGCGGATGGCTTCAAAAAGATCGGAATCGACGCCCTGCTTGAGCACATAGCCACTGCCGCCGTCTTCCAACACTTTAAAGAGATATTCGGCCTCGGCGTGCATGGTCAAGGCTAGCATCTTGCACGGTAAGCCCAGGTCGCGGATGCGCCTCATGGCTTCCAGCCCGTCCATCTTGGGCATGGCGATATCCATGATGATGACGTCGGGCTTGAGTTCCTGGGCGCGGGCGATGGCTTCCGCGCCGTCACCGGCCTCGCCCACCACGCGCATATCCGTCTGGGCGTCGAGCAGGGTGCGCAAGCCGGCGCGCAGGATGGGGTGGTCATCGACGAGCAAGATGCGCACCGGTGTCGCCAGCGCGCTCTGCGGTGCTGGGGATGGGATTGGGTTCGAGTGGTCCATGAGGGTACTCCAAAGGATCGTGTGGGATGGCGGCACAAATGGTGGTGCCAGCCCCCGGCGAAGTCTCTATCTGCAAGGTGCCGTCCAACAGGCGCACGCGTTCTTCCATGCCGAAAAGGCCCAACCCCGGCCCCTCTTTGCGCCGCTCGCTCAGCCGCGCCGCGCACAGGTCGAAGCCACGCCCGTCATCCGTCACGCACAGTTCAACCACGCTGTCGTTCCGGCGCAAGACAATGGTAACAGCGCGTGCCTCGGCATGCTTGGCGATGTTGGTCAACGATTCCTGCACCACGCGATAGATGGCTGTCGCGCGCTCCAGTGGCAGATCGAGATCGCTTTCGGGCAGCTCGGTGGCGACGGCGATGCGCGTACGCTCGGCGTAATCACGCGCCAGCGCCCGCAGAGCGGGAATGAGGCCAAGCTGATCCAGCGCGGGAGGGCGCAGATCCAGCGCGAGGCGGCGCACCTGATCGATGGTGTCGGAGACAGCGGCGCGCAATTCCTGCAACGCGCCCTGCACCGCATCCGCCTGGGGCATGGCCTCGATGATCTTGAGCCGCACCAGCAAGAATGTCAGCGCCTGGCCGATCTGGTCGTGCAATTCGCGGGCGATGCGGGCGCGCTCGTCTTCCTGGGCGCGCAGCACGCTGGCAGAAAGATCTTGCACGCGCTCCTGGTAGCGTTGCACGTGGTCGAGCATCTCGTTGAGCGTCGCGCTGACGCTGGCAAGATCATCATCCGCCAGGGGCGAGGCAGGAACGCGGGCGGTGAAATCGCCGTGCCCCAGCGCCGTGACCGTGCAACGCAGATCGCGGATGGGGCGCATGGCGGCGCGCAGCAAGAGGGAGTTCAAGGTGATGGTCAACGCCACGCCGATGACAGTGAAGCAAAGCGCCAGCCCCGCGCCGCTCCCCTCAAAAGAGCCTTGCAGGCGCTTTGTGAGGAAAGTGCCGGCAAACGCGCCCAGCGTCACCAGCAGCGAGTTGGCAATGAGCACCTTATAGAAGAGTGGGAAGCGCAGCAGCCGCGCGATAATCTCGCGTGCCGCGCGTCTGGCGGGAAAGGTGATATCGGTAGGCATCGGCATCCATCTGAGGCAACGGCGTGTTCGTGGCCGCACACACTCACATGAATTATATCGCATACAAGAGCACTCATCCACCATCCGCGTGAAGTGTTTGACGGTCCCGGCGTCACCTGTGACTGTCACCCTCCACAAGGCTTTGATCCAAATGGTTGCGCCCGCATGATACCATGCCACCGGAAGATGCATCACCAACAGGGCGATGGGGTATTCCGGTGCCTCGTCACGATGATACACCACAGGTGAGGAGACAACCGATCTCATGCGACGCGCGATCCTTTTGGCGGGACTGATGTTGCTGCTGGCAAGCTGCACCACCGCCACTGTTTCAGCCCCCTCGGCGACGAGCGTCATGCCGCATCCCATGCCGGGGGCACATGATTGGCCGCAATTCGATTATGACAGCCAGCATTCCGGCGCGAACCCGAATGAAACGCGGATCTCGCTGAACACGGTGAGCAAGCTGCATCGCCTGTGGGTGGTCAAGCTCGCCGCGCCAGCGGACTCCACGCCCGTGTTGATTGGGGATGTCGCGCTTTCCGGCGGGCGGCATGGCGCGGTGCTGTATGTGACGACGCGCGCCGGCGCACTGGTGGCGTTGGATGCCGCAACGGGAGCGCAACTGTGGCAGG
Organism: Pseudomonadota bacterium; assembly: GCA_021323815.1. GTDB lineage: Bacteria > Chloroflexota > Ktedonobacteria > Ktedonobacterales > JACDGC01 > JAJPKG01. The sequence goes on along the minus strand of JAJPKG010000155.1, from coordinate 9,385 downwards.
CGCAGCCACAAGGACCGCACATCACCAATTCGTCGCCCGCTGTCGATCCGTCCAGGCGGTTTGTCTATAGCTATGGGCTGGATGGCAAGGTGCATGCATATCAGGCCGGCAGCGGGCAGGAAGTGACCGGCAATGGCTGGCCGCTCACCACGACGCTGATGACCAATGTAGAGAAAGAATCTTCAGCACTGACCATTGCCAACGGGCGGCTGTATGTTACCATGAGCGGCTACATCGGCGATCAGGGACATTACGAGGGCCACGTGGTGACGCTGCCGCTGGCGGGCGGCGCGCCGGGGGTGTGGAACTCGCTGTGCAGCGACAAGACTGAGCTGCTGGGACCAACGCCGGGGCAGGCAAATTATTGTGCCGACGTGCAATCCGGCATCTGGGCGCGGGCGGGCGTGACGGTGGACCCAGCCAGCAACGCGGTGTATGCGGTGACCGGCAACGGGCCGTATAACGGCAGCACCGATTGGGGCGACACCGTCATGGCGCTCAGCCCGGATCTGGCGCATCTCACTGATGCCTATACGCCGGCTGACCAGGCGGATCTCAACAACAGCGATCAAGACCTCGGCAGCACCGCGCCGGCCTTGCTGCCCACCATCAGTGGCAGCCAAACGCCGCTGCTAGCAGTGCAGGGAGGCAAGGATGGCGTGCTGCGCCTGTTGAACCGGCAAAATCTTAGCGGGCAGGGCGGTCCTGGCCACCTGGGTGGCGAGATTGCTACCATTCAGGCGTGCGGTCTTTTCACCCAGCCAGCGGTGTGGACCGATCCGAGCGGCACGGTGTGGGTGTTTGTGGCGGATACATGCGCCACCACCGGCTATCAGGTGCAGACGGACGGCGCGGGGAAGACGACGCTGCATCAGGCGTGGCGCATCAGCCAAACGGGGACCTCGCCGATCATCGCGGGCGGCACACTGTTTTTCGCCACCACCGGGCGGCTGATGGCGCTGAATCCGCAGACGGGGCAGACGGTGTGGACCAGCGACGCACCTCAGGCGGGTGGCACCATCGGCAGCGTGCATTGGGAAAGCCCCATCGCCGTCAACGGCTGCGTCTATATGAGCGACGACGATGGGAATCTGTACGCCTATGGGGTGTGATGGCCCCGCCGCGAGTTCAACCTCACGGCTCGATAAACACGCCCCACCGGGCTATACGGCGCAAGGGGCACACCTCATTCAGATAAACTGGTTCCCATGCAACATCTGCACAAGAAGGACTTGTGTACCTTCATAAGGTGGTGCGAGCGCCGATGAACATAGTCACAAGGCGAAGGCCGCAAACGAAGCACGCGCCGAGCGTGAAGCAGCATAGCAAAGCCGAATGCGGTCTTCATCGCGCACGATGCGCCAATTCAACCTGAACCGCGCGGTGCTCGCGCGACTGCGAAAGGGGCACGTGCATTATGTCTCTTCCTTTACCTGTTCCCGATCCGTCTGATGAAGAATTTGTGTGGGATCTCGCCTTCGAGGAGGATGAAGATGAACCGGTCGATCTGTTGCTGCCCGCCGACACGCCGCTGGCCGATCAACTGGCGCTGGACGAACTGTTTGATCAAGGGTTTACCTGGGAAGAGCGCTTGCGGCTGCTGATCTTGCGCGAGCATCTGTATGATGTGCCGGAAATGCGCGAGCGCATCACCGGCGATCCACACCTGGGCTTCGCGCGCTGGTTGTATCTGCGGGGTGTATATGGCAGCTAAATCATGGGTTGCCGCCGGTTGAGACCGCGCCTGAGGGCTTTCGCCACAAAACCCGCCTGCGCGGGCTGTAGGGACGATGGCATGCCCCTCCCGTCGCCTCGCGGTTCGGAGACGCGGTCACTCGTCAAGAAGCAGGCGCGACCACCAGCGGCGCTTTCGGGGGATGTAGGGCAGTTCCAGCAGCGGCAGTCCCGTCTTCGCGGCGATCATCGCATGCAGTTCTTCGGCACGTTGCGCGAATGCAGCGCGCCCGCCACCACTGGCCAATCGGTCATCGGGGCGCTCGTGCCAGATGATGGGTTTCGTACCGCGACCATATACACCATAGCGCGAACCACGAGCAGGATTATCAGAGAAATGGACGACGACCCACTGGCGCACATTCTCCCAGGGGATCGTGATGATGCGCTTCCCCTTAGACCTGCGCATGGTCAGCCAACGTCGCGGCCAACAAAAACCACAGTGCGACGATGCGCCAAATAAAAAATCGGGGTGAAGACGATACCATAATATAAATTATCCCCCACAAAAACCTGTTCGCCTTGTGGATAACCTGGGGGATATGTGGACAACTCGGCCCCATATCCCCCGCGGATCAGCCCTGCACGGTCGCTTCGACGGGGGGGTCGAACTTGGTGAAAAGCGGGGTGGGCGCGGGCAACGTCTGGCCTTCCGGCACGGGGGCATAGGCCCAGGTGCATTGCGCCACCTCGCCCTCAAAGCCCAGCAACTCGTGCAACTTCTGACAGGCGTGCGGGATGTAGGGTGCCAGCAACAGCCGCAAGGCTCCCAATGCCTGGATGACGACGTTGAGCGCCGTGCCGGCGCGCTCGCGGTCGGTCTTAATCGTCTTCCAGGGGGCTTGGTCGTCGAGATATTTATTGACGACGCGGGCCAGCGACATGGCCTCATTCAGTCCATCGCGCAGGCGCACGGCGTTGATGGCCTCGCCCGCCGCGTCGAACGCTGCGCGCGTCGCCGCCAGCAAGGCTTCATCTTCCGCTGTCAGCGCGCCGGCTGGCGGCACCTTGCCCGCGAAATGCTTCTGCACGAACGTCAGCGTGCGATGCGCCGCGTTGCCGAAAGCCGCCACCAGTTCGTCATTGTTGCGCCGCACCAGATCTTCATAGCTGAAGTTGGTATCGCGCTGTTCGGGCATGACCGCTGCCAGGTAGTAGCGCAGCGCGTCGGGGCCGTAACGGTCCAGCGCGTCGGGCGTCCAGACGACGTTGCCCTCGCTGGCCGATGCTTTTGCGCCGCCCATCTGCATGAACTCGTTGGCCGGCACGTCATAGGGCAGCACCAGCCCGCCATGCCCCAGCAACAACGCCGGCCAGATGATGGTGTGGAACGTGATGTTATCCTTGCCGATGAAATAATAGGATTTCGACGGCTGAGGATTCTCCTCGGTTGTCACCCACCAATCTTTCCAGGCGTCCGGCGTGCCACGCTGCTTGGCCCACTCGATGGTGGCCGTGTAATAGCCCATCACGGCGTCATACCAGACGTAGATGCGCTTGTTCTCGAAGCCCGGCACCGGCACGGGCACACCCCAGTCGATGTCGCGGGTGAAGGCGCGCGGCTTCAGCCCTTCGTTCAGCCAGCCGTTCACCACGCCCACCACATGCGGACGCCAGTGCGTCATCGCCGTCTTGGCCCATTCTTCCAGCGCCGGCTGCACCTTCGGCAGATCCCAGAAATAATGCTCCGTCTCACGGAACTCGATCGTGCTCTCTTTGCTCAAACAGATGCGGCAATAGGGATCGATCAGTTGTTCGGGATCGAGCAGCTTGCCGCACTGCTCGCACTGGTCGCCGCGCGCTCTGGGAAAGCCACAATTCGGGCAGGTTCCCAGGATGTAGCGATCCTGCAAGAAGCGATCGTCGGTGGGACAATAAGGCGAGGTGGTGGTCTCTTTGAAGAGATAGCCCTTTTCCAGCAGCGTCAAAAAGAACTGCTGCACCGCCTCATAATGCGTTGGGTTGGTGGTGACGGTGTAATGATCCCAACTGACACCCAGGCGCTCCCACACCTTGAGGATCTGGGTGTGATAGCGCTCCACCACCTCGGCGGGGCTGATGCCCTCGGCGTCGGCCTCCACGGTGATGGGCGTGCCATGCGCATCACTGCCTGAGACCATCAGCACCTCATTGCCGGCCATGCGCTGATAGCGCGCGAAGATGTCGCCGGGCAAAATGGAGCCGACGATCTGGCCGACGTGTGTGACGCTTTTGGCATAAGGCCACGCGATGCAGACGAGAATGCGCTCTGCCATACAAAATCACCCTTCCCTAGAGGTCGCGCCAATGAGCGCGAGCGAACAAAGTGGCCCTGCAACCTGCCCCCGGCAGCGCCGCCGGGAACGAGTGAGGGCCATTCATCCGCAGAAAAAATATGCACCAGGTGCAGTATATCACAAACACAAGGGGAGGATTATCGGTGCAACACGAAACCCAGCGCCGCGCCTGCGAGGATCAGCCACACCGAATTGACGCGGAAGCGAATCAGCAGCACCAGCGCGATGATGCTCACCGCTATGGGGATGATGCCGGTGAAGGTATCGCGCCCCAGTTGCATCAGCACCCCGGCCATCAGGCCCAGCGCGGCGGCGTTGACGCTATCCAGCAATGCAGCGGTGAGGGGATGCTTGCGGATGCGACTGGCGAGGGGATGGATGAGGGGGACGAAGATGAAGGCGGGCATGAAGATCCCCAATGTGGCGATGAATGCGCCGGGAAAGCCGCCGATGAGATAGCCCAGAAATGTCGCGGTGGTGAAGACCGGGCCGGGGGTGAACTGCCCGACGGAGATCGCGTCCAGCAGTTGACGGTCGGTGATCCAATGCAGGTGCGTCACAAGATCGTCGCGCAGGAAGGCCAGCAGCACGTAACCGCTGCCATACGTCACGGAGCCGATTTTCAGGAAGGTGAGGAAGAGCACCAGATTCGTCGCCACCGGCGCGGCCTTTGCCAGCAGCAGCGGCAATCCTAACGCTGCCGGCAGCCTCTGGCGCGCGCGCTGGGCGAAGATGACGCCACCGCCGAGCAAGCCCATGCCGAAGAGCAACACAATTGGGTTCGCGCCCAGCAGATAGAGCGTGACCACCGCCAGCGTGGCCACCACCGGCACCACACCGCGCAAGATGGTGCGTCCCAGGCCATAGAGCGCCTGAGCGATGACGGCGATGATGACGGGCGTGATGCCATGCACCAGCGCGCCAGCGGCGGGCAGCGTGCCGAAGGTGACATAGGCCCAGGCAATGGCGAGAACGATGAGCAGCGCCGGGCCGATGAAGCACACGCCCGCCGTCAGTAAACCCAACCAGCCGGCGCGCAAATAGCCGATATACAACCCCAGCTCGGTGGAACTGGGGCCGGGGATGAGGTTGACGATGCCGATGAGGTCGGCGAAGCGGGCGTCATCCAGCCAGGCGCGGCGCTTAACGCATTGCTCGCGCATCATGGCGATGTGCACGGCGGGACCGCCGAACGCGGTAAAGCCCAGCACCAGAAATATCCGCGCCACCTCGCCGACACGCTGCCAGGGTTGCACTTGCTTCGTGATGTCCATCGGCTGTGCGGTTCCTCAAGAAGAACGTATCAGATATTGTCCGCTTGCGTCAACCAGGCGCATATCTCGTCATGTCGGGCAAGAATGCGTTCGTAAGTGTGGCGCAGATCGGCCAGCGCCTGGGACACGGTGGGGAACGTGCGAAATGCGACCAGGCGACTATCCACGAAGATGGAAAGGAAGAATTTGGTCGATGAAGCACCCGCCAAGCCCCACCGTGCGGGATCGCTGTGATGCACGCCGAGATAGGCTTTGAAATGGTGCGTTGCGTCATCCACGCGAGCCAGGCGGCGGCTGCGCCCCCAGCCCACCACGCCGGCCCCAACATACGCTTCCGGAGTTGCGTCCCACTCAGGATGATGGACAGGCGACCACTGGAACCGCAGTCCTGATTCGCTCATCATCTTTCATGCCCCCGGCGACACTCAACGTGAGTGATGTCTCCTTGATATGATAATAGATACACAAATCCTATGCGCTTGACAATTTTGCGCGTTTTTTGCAGTCTATGGAGGTGGCGAAAGGCTGGAATAACGGAAGGGCAAGCGAGCGATGGAGTATCACTGCGGGAATTGCGGCGCGTCATTGGATGAAGCGGCACTGGATAATGGCACGTGCCCTGTATGTGGCGCGAAGATCAGTCCTTTTGGGGATGTTATCGACTCGACGAGCAGGCGTCCGATTGTGCCGGATGCTGATGCCAGTTGGCCCACTGCCGTCCTGCAACCGCCCGCAGAGGCCGCCCCCGTTTCCGGCCCGCTTTACACGAAAGGGCCGCTTGATAACACGCACACGCGCCTGGAAGCCATCCGCACTATGCGCGAGACCGGCAGGCTGGCGGATCTGCCGGTGGGGAGCGATCCGCTGCGGCATGTGCCGCGCCCGGCGCTGCTGGCCGGCATCGGGGTGGCACTGGCCCTGGTGCTGCTCTGCACGGTCACCATGACGGGCGTGCTGTTGCATAGCGTGACAATTGGCGCTGCCGCACCGGTTCCTACCCAGACGCATAAACGCACCACGCCCGCGCCGACGCAGCCTGTGGGTCTCGGCTTCCCCACGCAAAATCCTGATCCCACGCCGCTGCCGTTTCAGGGGTCGCTCCCAACGCCGGTACCGACCAGCACGCCATTTGGCGGCGCGCCCACGCCGACGCCCAAACCCACACCCTCGCCGACACAGCCCAGCATGATGCCGACGCCGGGCACGGGAACATCCCAATTGCAAGTGACGCCGCAAAACGTGTCATATCGTTGCCCCAGCGCGCCACACGACTTCCTGGTGGGAAACACCGGCACCGGCATTCTGAATTGGACCGCGTCGCCTTCTGATCCCTTAGTGCTGGTGAACCCTTCCAGCGGGACGGTGCCACCGGCACCTTCATCACCACAGGCGGTTTCCATCACGAACGGCACAACACATCCAGTGCAAGTGGTGTTCACGGACATGAGTGGGGCATCAGGGCCGGTCACGGTGACTATCGGATGCAAGTGAGGGGCATTGTTTCCTCTTTTTCTGGAACGCTTCTCGTGTTGCATTGCAGCGCCAGCCCCTTGCCCATGACGTCGGCACGGTTCACGGCGTTGACCAGGGCATCGACATCGGGGGCAGGCAGATCGCTGTGTTTGAACACGATCACGCCACGCCCTCGGCCACCAGATCGCGCGCTTCGGCCTCTTGTTGCGGTCCCACGCGCACTGTGTTCGGCCCCAGGATCTCTTCCAGCCTGGCGTGCAGTTCAGGACAATAGCGCACGTGGTTATCTTCCGGCACCAGCACCGCGACGGATTGCGGATCGGCGGCCAGGGGAACGAGGAGATCGAACGTATCAGGGCCGGGGAAGCTCTGGATGGCGCGCATGGCGTCTTGCGCGCGAACGAGATCCACGCTGTCTTTGCCGGTGCGAGTGATGGTCACGTGCAAGTGATGCGACGGGCGATGGACCTCGGCTTCTTCAGCGGTGATGGCTTCCACACGCTCGGCGGTCAGGCGCACTTCGTCCTCGCGCAGTTCCACCTTGCCGGTGACAAAAAGGCGCGCTTCCTCGGTCCACAACTCCGCCGTCTCGTTGTAAAGGCGCGGGAAGACGGTGATCTCGATGGAGCCTTGCAGATCCTCGAAGGTGACGATGAGCATCGTCGTGTTTTTCTTGGTGATGATGCGCCGCGCTTCCACCACGCGCCCGCCGAGAGTGATGGTCTGGCCCGCCCATTCGCCGTCCAGCGCAGGGATGAAAGTCGTCACCCTAGCGCGCAGCACGCCTTCCAGGTGGCTCAGAGGATGGGCCGAAAGGTAAAAGCCGATCAACTCGCGTTCCCATGCCAGCAGTTGCTCTGGGGGATGTTCCGCGACGTTGGGCAGATCGAAATGGGCAATGCCGGCTTCTTCCTGCTCGCCAAAGAGGCTGGCCTGGCCGGTTTTGCGGTTCTTTTGCTGCTGCTGGCCCAGCTTAATGGCGGCGTCCAGCGCGTGCAGGTGGCGCGTGCGCGACCCCAGGCTATCCAGCGCGCCGGCTTTGATCAAACATTCGATGGTGGAGCGCGTCACCGTCTTGCTGCCCGCGCGGGCGCAGAGGTCGGCGATATTGCGGAAAGGACCGTGTTCTTTGCGCGCTTCGATGATCTCGTCAATCGGCTTGCTGCCGACGTTCTTGATGGCGAGCAGGCCGAAGCGCACGGCGCGCTGGCCGTCGGGCATCATCTCCACCGTGAAGCCGGCGTTGCTGGCGTTGACATCCGGCGGCAAGACGGGCACGCCCATGCGGCGGCATTCCGCGATGGCGTTGAGCACCTTCTTGGCGTCGCTGGCCTCGGTGGTCAGCGTCGCGGCCATGAATTCCGCCGTGTAGTTGGCTTTGAGATATGCCGTCTGATAGGCTACCCAGGCATAGGCGCAGGCATGGGCCTTGTTGAAACCGTAATTGGCGAACGGCTCGATGACATCGTACAGCTGGCGGGCGATGGCTTCATCCATGCCGTTCCTGGCACAGCCGGCAATGAATTTATCCTTATACTTCGCCATCTCTTCGATCTTTTTCTTGCCCATCGCTTTGCGGAAGGAATCCGCTTCCAGCCAGGTGAAACCCGCCAGGTGGACGGCAATGAGCAACACCTGATCTTGATAGACCAGCACGCCGTAAGATTCTTTCAAGAAGCGTTCCAGGCTGGGATGCAGATATTTGATGGCCGTCTCGCCATGTTTCGCTTTGATGAAGGTCGGAATCGAATCCATCGGGCCGGGGCGATAGAGCGCGACCATCGCGGTTAGGTCTTCCACGCAGGTCGGTTTGAGTTCCGCCAGATAGCGCCGCATGGCCCCCGATTCGAACTGGAAAACGCCGGTGGTCTCGCCCTGGCCCAGCAGCTTGAAGGTCTTTTCCGCTTCCGGCCCCGTCGTCGGCAGGCGATCCAGATCGATGTCTTCGCCGCGCGTCTCTTTGATGAAGCGTTGCGCGTTCTGCAAGATGGTCAGGTTCGACAGGCCCAAAAAGTCCATCTTCAGCAGGCCCAGCGCTTCGATGTGTGCCTGCTCATATTGCGCGATCAACCACGACTGCGGATCTTTGGGATCGCGCAGTTGCAACGGCACGAACTGCACCAGCGGATCGCGCCCGATGACGACGCCGGCAGCATGCACGCCCGTTGAACGAACTGATCCTTCCACCGAGCGGGCCATGTCATAGATCTTGCGCGTGTTGGGATCGTTCTGATAGAGCGTCTGCAATTCTTTGACGCTTTCCATCGCGGATTCCAGCGTCACTTTGGGGCCGGTGGGGATGAGGCGGGCGATGCGGTCGGCGTCGCCCTGCAAGCCGAGCGTGCGCCCCACGTCGCGCACCGACGCTTTCGCCGCCATCGTGCCGAAAGTGACGATCTGCGCCACGCGATCCCAGCCATATTTTTCCGCCACATAGCGGATGACATCTTCACGCCGGTCGTCGGGGAAGTCGGTGTCGATATCCGGCATGGATTTGCGTTCGGGGTTCAGGAAGCGCTCGAACAGCAGATCATAACGCATGGGATCGACGTTGGAGATGCCCAGGCAATAGCTGACCAAGCTGCCGGCAGCCGAGCCTCTGGCCACGCAGCGGATGCCCTGGCTGCG
>JAJPKG010000161.1 GCA_021323815.1 Pseudomonadota bacterium | reverse complement strand
TCTGCGTGTTCCCGTCCTTTCTTCCGTTAGAGGTTGCGCAGCTGCTCTTCGGCTTGTTCCAGCGTCAGCTCGCCGCTGCGCACCTGTTCCAGAATGGCCCGGCGGCGGGCGTCGCGGTCGGGCGTGCTATCCACAACGGTCGCGGTGGCGTCCACTGGGTCGGGATCGATGGGGATGCGCTGGGCCGTCGAGCCGGATTTTGCCTTGGTCGTGGAATCGTCGCTGCCGGCGGTCGGCGGGTTGCCCTCGAACTCAGCCATGATCTCACGGAAGGCGGCTTCCAGTTCGCCCACCGTGCGCTCGATGGCGGTGCGGATGTCGCGGCTGACCGCTTCCCAGTCGGTCTCGCGGGCGCGTTTTGCGGCGCGGTCGGCATATTCACGGAACTTTTCCGCTGCCTTACGCGCGGCGCGGCCAGAGCGCTCGCCCAGGTCTTGCAGTCGCTCTTCGAGTTCGGAAAAATCATGGGGGGTGCTGGGTTTGTCAGACATGCTGAAGCCTCCTGAAAATGGCCAGCCGGAAAAATCCAGGCCGGGAATGCCGTCGATATCAACAGTGGGACCATGCGGGCCGTGTCCCACGTGGACGCGGAAATGGTCTTTTTTGGAATGCGGACGGTCGCGCTCCTCGGCGCTCTCGCTGCCGGCAGCATCCAAAATGATGTCGCCGCCGGTGCTCATCAGGGTGACGATGGCCTCGCCCTGGCCAATGACGCCGGCCAGTGTCTGGCGGTGGCGCTCAACGGTCAGCGGCAGGTGCGTGCGAATCTCACCGCCCGTGCTCTGCGCGACGAATTGCGCGCTGATGGGGCTGCGGGCGCGCAGCACAATATTCACCGCCGTGATCTGATAGGTCATGCCGGCAGCCAGGCGCGATTCCAGATACGCCTCGCTGTCGCACTCGGCGATGATGCCGCCGGTGAGATCCTGCGCGGCCAGCTCACCGGCTACCTCGGCCAGCCGCACCTGCCCACTGCAACTGCGCAGCCGGGCGTCGCCGTTGACCTCGGCCACTTGCAGCAGCCCGCCGATGCTGACCGCCGTGAGATCGCCTTTCACGTGGCGGATGGTGACTTGATCGAGCTGATCAAGCGTTACGTCGCCATGCACCGACCGTGCCACCGCGAGGGACGCCACGTCCTGGGCGCGCAGATCGCCTTTCACCGACGAGATCTCCACCTGCCCGGTCCGGCGCAGGATGAGGTCCCCCTGCACGGTGTCCATGCGCGTCGCGCCACCGATGTGATCGACAGCGATATCGCCCTGCACGGTTATGATGGTGAGATCATCCGCCAGGTTGACGGCGGTGGCGTCGCCATGCACCTCGCTCAGCGTCACCGGCCCGCTGACGGCATTGAGGGTGGCGTCTCCATCCACAGTCTTGACATCCAGCGCGCCCCCCAGCCGGGCCACCACCAGATCGCCTTCTACCTGGTTGATGGCGAGATCCACCGGGCCGGCGACCATCAACGTGGCATCGTCATCCACGTCAAGGGCGGGAGCGCCCGGCAGGAGATCGCGCGTGCCGTGATGCGCCAGAATTCTAGCGCGCGGCGTGTCGCCGTTGCTGTTCGCCCAGGGCTGGATGCGCAGATCGCCGGCGATCCTGCCCAGCGCCAATCGGGCGCGCGGCGACGGCTCCGGCTGGGGTGGCGCATCGGAGCGTGGCACGTCCGGCTGGGGTGGAAAATTCGGCTGCGGCGGCGTATCTGGTGCCGCTTGCTGCGTGGGCATCTCATCAGGTGCTCCTTGCGCTGGCGGCGCGTCATCAAACGCATTGGGATCCATAGATGCAACGCTCTCTTTCTTACGGCTATGCGCGAGCAGGCAGCGCGACGGTTGTGGTGCTGCGCACAACGCGCACCTCGCCCATCAGCACGAACACGTGAATATCTAGATGATGCTGCGCGGTGGCGGTTTCGGCCTCAACCTCGTCGCTGGCGTTGGCGAAGATGCCCGCCGCGCGCTCGCCCATTGCGCGCGTTTCCCCCATGAAGGTGAAAGCGTGGACGGTGACGGAAACATTGGCCGGCACGGTGATGCGCACTTCGCCCATCAGCACGCCCACGTTCAATGTTCCTTCCGCCGGCAGCGCGGCCAGGGTGAGATCAAGGTTGATTTCGCCCATCAGGCAGAAGCCGGTGGTATGCTCGCCCATCTTCCAGGGATGTTTGGTGCGATTGATCTCGCCCATCAGAGCAAAGAAGGTGCGCCGATGCGGCAAGCGCGGGATGCGCCGCGCCGGAATGGCGGCGGGCGGCGCGGCGGTGCGGTCCAGCGCGGCCAGCACATCCACCGGCCCGCTGGGCAACCCGTCCAGAATGCGCCGGCATTCCTCTGGATCGGATGTTTGCAGCAGCGCTTCAAAAGCTTCGCGAAAGGTGTCATAGTCAAGCACGCCGCGCTCATAGCGGTCGCGGACCTCGCGCAGCGCCTCTTGTTGGGGGGTGAGGCCGGCTGATGATGATGGCATCCCAGGAAATCTCCTCCTCAGTTATGAGCCGTCGCCTTGCGCCAGGCGGCGCAACAGTTCGTGCGCCTCGGCAGGCGAAATGCGTCCCTCGGCCAGATCCGCCGCGATCTCGCGCTGCTCGCGCCGCGCGCTGCCTGATGGCGCTTCGTCAGCGGGCGAGAGACCCATCGTTGTGATGACATCATCCAGCCGGCTGCGCACCGTCGGATATGAGATCCCTAGCATCGCTTCGACCGTTTTGATGATGCCACGCGCGCGGATGAACGTTTCGACAAAGGCGAGCTGTTCCGGCGACAGGCGTGCCAGCGCGCCATAGCGGGCGCTTTCACTCGCGCGGTTTTGCTCCGGCGGCTGAGGCGGCGGGGCGCTGAGCGCAGCCGTGCTGCCCTCAAACTTGGTGTGGCAGTCCTGGCATTCCACCTGCGCCAGGGCGAGCTTGCCGCCACAGATGGGACACTCTTCGCGAATGAAGGGCATGGATCGATCCTCCTGCTCTGCAAGCAATGATACCCGAAGGCATTAAAAAAGTCAATATGACTTTTGTCACAGATGAATAAAGTTAAGGTAGATCATATCGCCTCTCTACACGAAGGACAGGATGTTTGCGCCGGATATAGTATTACAGGATATACCAGGATGGTATCGAACGTGAATATGCCACAAAAAGCGACCTCTGTTGAGATACAGGGCCCGCTCAATCCATATACAATCTATAGAACCAGCAGGGTGATCGCGTATCTTGCGAAGGAAAAGCCGAATGAGCGAACAACCACAAATGAGCGTTTTTAATCAAACGATATCGAAGAGACTTGCTCTCAGGCGCGTCGGCATGTGGCTTTCTCGCGTCGCGCTGGCGTTGATCTTCCTGCTGGGGGCGCTTCTGGCGCTGACGCCGGCAGGGCGAGCGACGACGCGGGCCGCGCTGCTGCTCAGCTCGGTCATCGGCGCGGCGAATGCCACCAGCACGCAGGATCGCCCCGATGTGCGCCACACCAGCCTGACGCTGAACGCTGCCAATGGCCCGGTGTATGCCGATCTCTTTGAGCCACGCGGCAACCCGCCCCCGATTCCCGGATCGCGCGAGGCGGCGATCTTGATCTCCGGCGTGGGTGATAACCGGCCCGTGCCGCAACTGGTCAACCTGGAAGATTCCTTCGCCGAGGCGGGGGTAGTGATCATGAGCGTCACCACCCCAAGTTTGCTCAGCTATACCCTGACCCCAGCAGATGAGGACGGCGTGGTGCAGGCGTTTCAGGCATTGGCGCGGCAGCCGGGGGTGAACCCGCATGCGGTGGGCATCATCGCGCTCAGCGCAGGCAGCGGCGTGGCGTGCCTGGCGGCAGCGGACCCGCGCATCCGCGACCGCGTCGCGTTCGTGACGCTGTTTGGCGGCTTTTTCGACGCCGCCGATCTGGTGCAGGATGTCGGCCAGCGTTACCTGCGCTTCGATGGCCGCACCGAAGCATGGAATCCGCAACTGGTGCCGCTGCAAGTGCTGGCGAACAGCGTCGCGCCCGATCTGCCGCCCGCGGATGCCGTCGCGTTGGAAAACGCCTTCAACCCCACGTTCATTCCCATTCCATCCGCCTTGCTGGCGACCTTTTCCCCTGCCATGCAGGCGATCTATCACCTGCTGGCGGGCGACGAGCCGGACCAGGCGGCAGCGAACCTGGCGCGGCTGCCGGCGAACGTGCACGCGCTGTTGGCCGCGCTGTCGCCCCGCGCGGTGCTGCCGCAGATCCGCGCCAAGATCTTCCTGCTGCACGACCGGCACGATCAGTATGTCCCCTTCACCGAGTCGCGCCATTTCGCGGCGGCGTTGCAGGCCGAGGGACACCCCTATGAATATGTCGAGTTCAACATCTTTCAGCATGTCGAGGTCAAGGGCGACCTGCCCATCAGCGAATTGGTGGGTGACAGCGCGCATCTGTTTGGGTTGCTGGACGCTGTGTTGAGCTATGGCGGCTGAAGTGTGGATGTTATTTCAGAAGTCAGGAGCGCGATCTGATGGTGTTAGGTATTGTGTATTGGCTGATCGGTGGTATCATGCTTGGGGTGTTGGCGAACGGCGCGCGGCTCGGCCTGGCTGTTCACAGACCCGATGTGCCGCATGGCGGCTGGCTCACCCTGGGAATCGGCGCGGTCGCAGCACTACTTGGCGGCGCGCTGGGCGCGTGGTTGCTCGGCCCTCCGCTCAGCATGCCAGCCGCGCTCATGGTCGGTGTGCCGGGCGTGGCCGGCGTGCCGTGGATTGCTGGGCGCTTCAAGACCGATGATGACCAGATGGAATGAAGTCGAGGAGGAGATCGTGAAGGAGATCCGGGCGCTGACGGAAGCGGATAAGCCCTGGGTGGCGACACAGATGCAGGAATTATGGGGATCGCCGGTGATGGTGACGCGTGGACAGATCTATGACGCGACCATGCTGCCGGGACTGGTGGCACTGGAAGACGGCGTGCCGCTGGGATTACTGCTCTATCATCTGGAACATGACGAATGTGAGATCGTCTCGTTGGATAGCCTGCGCCAGGGGCAGGGCATCGGCACGGCGCTGATCAACGCCGTGTGCCAGGTGGCAAAACAAGCCGGGTGCAAACGCTTGTGGCTCATCACCACCAATGACAACCTGCATGCGCTTGGTTTCTATCAAAAGCGCGGCTTTCGTCTGGTTGCCGTGTATCCCAACGCGCTGGAACTCTCGCGCGCCTTCAAACCGGAAATCCCAGAGATCGGCATGGGCGGCATTGCCCTGCGCGACGAGATTGAATTGGAGATGCCGCTCTTATAACAGCTCATCACTCACGCTCAACACAACGCGGCGTGATACTATTTCCTCAGTGAGAGGAAACGTATCATGCCGGAACATCCAGACGTTGCATCGTCCTATCTGACGCAGACGAGCGCCGCGAATACCGATCCAGACCTGCTGGAGTGGTTTTTGGCACATGGGCTGTGCCGCGTGGCGGTGGAAGGCGACGTGACGGGCGAGATCGTGGAGGTGATCGCGCCGCCGGTGCTGCTGTTGGGGCGCGGGACGCATGATGTCCGCGCCTGTCCGTCGCCCGACCGCTTGGGATATCCCGAAAAGCACCTGGCGGCGATGTCGTTGGATGACTATCACATCTTCTTGCTGCGCTACCTCACCCGCGCGGTTGAGGCCGGCGCGTGCCAATGCTTCGTCTGCCGCCAGCCGGTCAGCAACGACGAGCCCGCGCATCCCTGGGACGGCATCTTCATTGACAAAGAGCTTGTGTGTTGGCTCATCATTCATTTCGACTGCAAACGCGGCCTCGCCCGCGAGTTTAAGGGCTATCACCCCTTTGAGCTTGCCGCTCTGCCGCCCGTTCCCTATGACGTGTCACGCGACTGAGCGATGTGATATACTATAGAAAAGATGTTTAAAAGGAAGGTTCGCCATGTCTCCCGACGAACGCTACATCGAAGAACGCAACGATACCTATTATATCCGCGGTCATCGTATCCCTTTGAAGTCAATCGTCTATCTATGGAAAAATGGGGAAGATCCTGAGTCAATTCAGGCGAGCTTCGATACCTTGAAGCTTGCTGAAGTATATGGTGCGATTGCGTTTTATTTGGATAACCGTGAGGAACTAGACAAGCATCTCGAACAACTTTGGGCGGAAGAGCATGCGATAGCTGAACAAGCACGTGCGAATCCATCGCCGTTTATGCAGGAATTGCAACGTCGATTTGCCGCGATTCGTGCTCGCAACAAGGCCTCTGCTTCATGAGCACGCCTGTTCGTTTTCTCGCTGACGAAAATCAAGATAAACGCGCTGCGAAAGGGCTAAGACGCATTCAGCCTGCAATCGATATCATTACCGCTGCTGAAGCAGGTATACTTGGCATGCCTGATCCTGACGTTTTGATATTTGCGGCTGCTGAAGAGCGTGTGTTGGTCAGTTTTGATATGAAGACCATGCCCGTCCATTTCGGTAATCATCTTGCCCAAAATCTCCATAGCGCTGGTGTGATACTTCTTCCACAAGAGTTATCTATCGGGCAGATTATTGAAATTCTTCATCTTGTCTGGCAGGCTAGCACAGCAGAAGAATGGATCGATAAAATCGAGATTTTCTCGTAATTCCGTGGTAGGAGCGGCATCGTGGAAAACAGTCGCATCGCCGGCATGCTGGACGAAACCGGCACGTTGATTGAACTCAGCGAAGATAACGCCTTTCGCGCGCGGGCCTATCACAACGCCGCGCGTGTGGTGGCAAATCAGCAAGAAGACATTGCGCAGATGCTGGCCGATGGCACGCTGGCAAAGGTGCCGGGGCTGGGCAAAGAGATGCTCGCGCACATCGCCGAAATCCTTGCCACCGGGCGCATGACGCTGCTGGATCAACTGCTCTCCGCCATCGAGCCGGGGATGATCGACATGTTGCGCATCCCCGGCCTGGGACCGAAGCGCATCCGCACGCTGCACCAGCAGTTGGGCGTGAAGTCGCTGGAAGAACTGGCCGAGGCATGCCGGGCGAACCGTGTGGCGGCGCTTTCCGGCTTCGGCGCGAAGACCCAGGCGAATATTCTGAAAGGCATCGAGTTCCTGTCGCAACAGCAAGAATATTTCAGCTATGCTCCGGCGCGCGAGATCGCGGATGTCATCATCGCCGCCGTGCGTGCCATGCCGGGTGTGGTGCGCGCCGAGGTGGCCGGCAGCCTGCGCCGCAAGAAAGAGGTCGTGCATGATCTCGACGGCGTCGCCAGTGTGGAGCGTGAGGACCAGCGCGCGGATGTCATGGCCGCGTTCGTGGCGCTGCCACAGGTGCGCGAGGTCATCGCGCACGGCGACACAAAATCTTCCGTCTTGCTGGATGGCGGCATCGCCATGGATCTGCGCCTGGTGACGGATGATGAGTTCGCCTCGGCGCTGCACCATTTCACCGGCTCGCGCGACCACAACATCGCGTTGCGCGGCATGGCACTGGAAAAAGGCATCAAGATCAACGAATATGGCCTGTGGCGTGGCGAGGAGCGTCTGCCCATCCACACCGAGGCCGATGTTTATGCGACACTGGGCATGGCGTACATCGAGCCGGAGTTGCGCGAAGATCGCGGCGAGATTCAAGCCGCGCTGGAAGACAAGCTGCCCCGGCTGATCACGCTGGAAGATATGCAGGGCGTCATCCACTGTCATTCCACCTGGAGCGACGGCCACGCCGGCATCCGCGAGATGGCGCAGGCAGCCCGCGACCTGGGCTATCATTACTTGGGCATCTGCGACCACAGCCGCATCGCCGCTTATGCGCACGGCCTCACCCCCGCCGATGTGCGCCGCCAGCACGCCGAGATCGACGCGCTCAACGCAGAGTTCGGCCCCGATTTCCGCATCCTCAAAGGGACGGAGTGCGACATTCTCAAAGACGGCTCGCTGGATTTCGATGATGAGACGCTCGCCACGTTTGATTTCGTTGTCGCATCGATCCACAGTGTCTTTCATCTGACGGAAAAAGAGGAAACGGAACGACTGATCCGCGCCATCCAGAATCCCTACACCACCATCATCGGGCATTTGACCGGGCGGCTGCTGTTGCAACGCGAAGGCTACCCGGTGGACATTCCGGCGGTGATCGCGGCAGCGGGAGCGCGTGGCGTGGCCATCGAACTCAACGCGAATCCGGCGCGCTTTGACCTGGACTGGCGCTGGCACCGTCTGGCGACCGAGCACGGCGTCCACATCCCCATCTGCCCCGACGCCCATTCGCCCGAGGGCCTGCGCGATGTCGCTTATGGCATCGGCATCGCCCGCAAAGGCTGGCTCAGCCCGGAAAATGTCCCCAACGCCTGGCCGGTGGACCGCTTCCTGGCGTGGTGCGGCGAGGTGCGGCAACGCGGGCTGGCGGCGAGATAGCGAGGGTTTTATCGCCCTGGTCGAGCAGTTTGCTCAAATATTGAGCAAATGTGCCGCTTTCTAGTCCGGCTTGAAGTGATAAATAGGACATTTGGGGTTTCCTTAGAAATTAGGTACTGTCCCCTAAACATTTTGTCGTAGCTTGATGTATTATGTAACACAAATCGAAGAACCGGTATTTGCTCCGATAGCCCTTCCGGCGCTATCCGTTTCAGGCAGGAGGCCTTTGTGCCCAGCAAAAACTTTCATCTCAAAGCGACCGGTCCGCTCTTCCTCAATGGTGCTGATCCGCAGAATCCTGAGTGGCGTGCTTCATCTGTGCGCGGGCAAGTTCGCTATTGGCTGCGCGCGCTCTTGGGCATGGTGCTAAGCGACTCTCAGGCAATCTGGCAAGCCGAGAGCGCCATCATGGGATCGACCGAACATGGCTCAACCATCACCTTCCGCTGTCCACCACCCGCCGAGCAGGTGATTGACAAGGTGCCATTGTTGCCACATAAAGACGAACTTCATCAAGGACTGCGCAAAGCGCTCCTCACTACCTACTTTGATTTGGATCTCGTCACTCGTCCCGGTTACGCTCTTGATCACTTGTTGCTCCATGCGCTGGCGCTCTGGCTGTCGCTCGGCGGTATCGGCAAACGGTCGCGGCGCATCTATGGGGGATTGCAACCACACACGATGGCAGCGGATGACGTCATCGATTGGCATCAGTGGGAGCAACTTCGCGGCCCTGAAGATCTCGCTCAACTCATCAAGAAGCAATTGGAGCAGGCCCAATACGCAGTTACCCATCGCTATCACCCGATGACTGAAACCAATCGCCTGCCGCCATTTCCGACGCTTCATCCTGCTCATAGCCGTGTCATTGTCTGCACGTATGGCTGGGATGGAGAAGATCATATTCTCGTGGCAGAGGACGCTAATGTATCACTTTTGCAATTTATGCATGAATTCCAGCGTCCTGAAGCACCACCTCAAGCACCACCTCATAGCGATGATTTTGCCCATGATCCCATCCTTGGGTTTGTTACCAAGAAAGAACGACGCGCCTCGCCTCTGATCGTCCAACTGCGCGCGGCGGGCGAGCGGTATTATCCGGTGTTCACCGTTTTACGCTCGCCAGTGTATCAACGGGAGCGTGAGGTGAGACATTGGGAGCGCCTCGATGCCTTTCTGGATGCTATTAAGGAGTCCTGGAGCGGCATTGAGGTTTGGGGCAGCCGCTGGGGAGGACAACACGCATGAGCCATCTCTGTCTCGTCCAGATCGGTCCTGTGCAGCCCTTCATCGCGGCGGCACGGCGCATCCAAGATCTGTATGTCGGCAGCGCGTTGTTGAGCGCAGTCGCGGCGGCAGGTGTGCAGGCGGCGCGGGCGGAAGGTGGGGATCTGATCTTCCCCGTCGCGCAAAACGAACAATGGCCCGCAAGTGTGCCGCATCGCTTCGTCTTTACGACGGAACACGATCCTGAGGTTGTTTGCGCACGCATCAGCGCGGCCATGCGCGCCTATTGGCGGCAGGAGGTCGTTGAGCGCGTGCGCCACTTCCTGCGCGAACTCCTCCGCGCGGGCCACTGGGAGGCGCGCTTCGACGCGCAGAGCGAGCAGTGGCCCGAAATCACCTGGGTTGCCGTGCGCTATGATCCCACCTGTCATGGCGCCTGCTTCGCGGCGGCAAGTCGGGCTATGGCGGCGCGGCGTCGGGTGAGCGCGATAGCCGTGGAACGTGACACCCCCGGCACGCAGAAATGCACGCTGACCGGCGCGAGCGCGGCCTTGCTCAAGGATGCCAACGAGTGGGAACCCGTGCGCAAAGCAGTGCAGCCACAACAGGAACCGAATGATGAACTCTATGTCATTCGCAACAACGAAAATCTTGGCGCGCTGGCGGCTATCAAGCGACTGGCGCGGCATGCAGGGTGGCGCGCGCCCGCTGCCAAGGAAGCGGCGCTCAAAAATGCCAACACCTCTGCGCTGGCGATCGCTTCTGGCAAAGCATGGGATCGTGATTGGCGCGCACCAGCGGAAGCTGGTGACGAGCGTCACCCGCGTTATCTGGCCGTGTTACACCTCGATGGCGACCACATGGGCGATCTCCTCGCCGCGCAACAGCGCAGCGAGCACCATCGCGCGATCTCGGCAGCGCTCGCCGATTTTGCTGATAACATTGTGCCAGTCATTGTCAAAGATCACTGTGGCATTTTGATCTATGCGGGTGGGGATGATGTGCTGGCGCTTCTGCCCGCGAACAGTGCGCTCCCTTGCGCTGCCGCGCTCAATGAGGGCTTTCGTACCCACATGCGGGCGTGCCTGGAACGTATCGGTTCGGCAAGATCGGTTTCAGCCAGCGCGGGCATTTCCATCGTGCCCTATAAGCATCCACTTGATCTCGCCCTTGATGCGGCACGTGAGGCGGAAAAGCTGGCAAAGCAAGACTATAAGCGCAACGCTGTGGTTGTGCGTGAACAGCGCGGCGAGATTCGTCTGGCCGGCGCGAGATGGCAAATTCCCTCGACAGACAAAGACGTAGACACAACAATCGCCGGACTCGTCGCCACGCTCACCGAAGGTTTCATGCCTGGCGCTGATGGCACGGCGCTCTGGTCGTCGTCACTGGGCTATGATCTCCAGGTTCTGGCCCATCAACTTGGGACGCCTGCTCCAGAAACGCCAGAGAGCGAGCGCCATATCATGGCTCAGGCATGTGAAGCCGAGGTCAGGCGGATCTTACGCCGCCGTTTCAGCGCCTCGCTCTCGCAAGCCACAGCGCGAGAAAAGTTTGACGATCTGGCCCAACGCCTGATCGCGTTTGGCGTCGCGCCTTCGTGTGGATGGGAAACGCTCGCGCACTGGGTCATTTTGGCACGCTTTCTCAGAGAGGAGAAGATCGCGTGAGGGATCTTCACTGGCTCTTCATTCAGCCCCACGATGTGTGGATGTTTCGTGATGCCCGCCCTTTCACGGCGGGAACTGAATTCGTCGCGCGCAGCCTCTTCCCGCCCCCACCAGATACCATCTTCGGCGCGCTGCGGACCTTCGCGCTGGAAGCGCATGGCATCTCGTGGCAAAACGATCCTGACCGCTATCGTGTTCCCCAAGAAGTCCTCGACCGCTGGGGCGCACCGGCCACAAAGACCGAACCGGCCAAGCCGCCCCAGATCACGCTGCATGGCCCGTTCGTGGCGCGCAAGACGCCTGCCGGCATTACGCGCCTCATTCAGATGCCGCAAGATGTCGTGCGGCGCAAGGATAGCAACTCCTATCATTTGCTGACACCAAAATCGGCGGATTTCATCACCGAGGCACCGTTCGCAGGTTGGTTGCCTCTCATGCCGCCTGATGACGCACCCTATGAGGCGGCACAGGGCTGGCTGGATGACGCCATGCTGGAAGCGTATTTGCGGGGGACCCCGCCCACCGCACCAATCGAAACACGACATATCTACCAGTTCGAGGAGCGTACGGGCGTCGCGCTCACCAGCGCTCGCACCGCCCGCGAGCAGCATTACTATCGTGCGCGGGTGGTGCGTCCTGCCGAAGATGTCGGTCTGCTGGTCGGGATCGCGCCCGATAGCGAATTTAACACAATCACCGAGGGTACCCTTGCCATTGGGGGTGAAGGGCGGATGGGACATTTCACGACCGTCACCTATGCGCCTCCCAGTTTGCTGGCATCGTCTGGGCAGCTCAAAGTGGTGACGCTGACCCCTGCATATTTCACGGGCGGCTGGCGGCCATTGCGTGATAGCTGGGCACCTTGGTTCGGCGCGGAAGCGCGGCTTGTCAGTCTGGCCAATGGTCGCGCCCTGCCGATCAGCGGGTGGGATATGGCAAAGGGCCAGCCCAAACCACTGCGGCAGATGGTGCCGCCTGGCAGCGTTTTCTATTTCCGCGAGGTGACCAGCCTCACGCTCCCTTTCACCGAGGTGCCTGACGACAAACCAGAACTTGGCCGGATTGGCTATGGTGCCATTGCCGCAGGTGCATGGTGAGCCGATGCACATTGAAACGAGCACGGATTTTTCGAGAAGGACAGGGTTATGCAACCAATCACGCCAAACAAAACCGGACTGCTCTACTTCGCCGCCGAAACCGCGCTGCACGCTGGAACGGGCAGCACCATTGCCGCCATCGATCTGCCGATTCAACGCGAGCGCACTACACAATATCCCATCATCCAGGGTAGCGGCATCAAGGGCGCGCTGCGCAGCCAATGCCGGGGAACGAGCGCTGAGATCGAAGCGGCGTTTGGCCCCGAGCTCAAGGCCGCCAGTGGGACAAACTCAGGCCCGGATTTCGCGGGCTCGGTCGCTTTCAGCGACGCGCGCATTTTACTCTTTCCGGTGCGGGCGTTGCAAGGCGTCTTCGCCTATGTGACCTCGCCGCTCGTGCTGGCTCGCTTTGCCCGCGAGGCTCGGATTGCCGGAGTGATGGACGAAGAAATGGCGCGCCAATTTACAATCACAGATTGTCCACAAGCGCTGGCGGCAGGGAAGAAACATGTCATCGACAACCAGATCGTCCTCGAAGAATTCACTTTTCCCGTGAACAGCAGCGATCCGCGTGCGAGGCAGATTGCAAAATGGCTCGCCCAACACGTCTTCCAAGATGCCCCCACGACAGCGTATTGGCGCGCTCATCTCGCGGAAAGCCTCATCATTCTGCCGGAAAACGACTTCCGCGATTTCGTCGTCAACAGCACCGAGGTTGTGACGCGCGTCGCCCTCGACCGTGGCACGAAGACGGTTGCTGGCACGGCGCTCTGGACGCAAGAACATCTTCCCGCCGAAACCGTCCTCTTCTGCACGGTCACGGCACGTCCGCTTCGCCTTTCCGCAGAACGGGTGCCCGCGGCTATCGGTGGCCGTGACGCAAAGAGTGTGCTGCACTGGCTGGCCAAAGCGTTTGGCGACCAGCCGCGCGTGCAGATCGGTGGCGACGAGACGACCGGCCTCGGCATCGTCGCGCTCCAGTGGCACCTCGCCTGAGATAAGGAGAACACGCTATGGCAGAAAATCGCCCACCCATCACCAGCCGGCAGCAGACGCTGCAACAACAACGCGCCAACCACGCCTGGAAAGCGATTTGCGAAGTCGAGAACAGTCCTTCCCAGTGCAGGAAAGAGTATGGTTCGCTGGTTCGCGGGTTGCCCGCGATGATCCAACGCGATGGTCTGGGACCCGTGCTGGCATTCCTCAACGCAAAGGCAAAAGACGTGAAGGTGTCAGCCCATCGGTTGGCCTTCACCCATGTGGGAACATGGGTCTACGCCCACCTCACAGGAAATCGCGAGAAGCAAGCGCCAGATGTAATGCAATGGCTGATGGAGCTTGACAGCGTGGCATATCGCCGCGCCACAAGCGAAGCGCAAGCCTATCTGCTCTGGCTCAAACGGTTCGCCGAAGCGAAAGGTTGGAGCGATGAGAATGCCGTCCAATCCTGAGCATGGCTTCACATATCCCTTGCCGCGCGATACGCAGGCGATCTTGCAAAAGAAGGGAAGGCCTGAGCGTGTCTGCACCCATATGGGGCTGCTGCTGGACCGCTATGTGCCGCTGGAAGCGATCAAAAAAGATGACCATCTTAATGAGCATGAGAAGAAGGACGGGCAATGGAATGTTTTCTGGCTGCAAGATGTCAGCCGGGCGATAAGGCGCGCCCAGCACGAGAAGCTCATCACGGCGATGTATGCTCGCTGGCAAGCGACGACGCGCGGGGCCAGCACCTTCACTATGCGCGCGCAGGGACGAATCATCGTGGGTTTGGGCAACAAGGGGCCTTTGGAGTTTGGCATCACACTCCACCATACGACGGGATTGCCCATCATCCCCGGCAGCGCGCTCAAGGGCCTCTGCCGGACATATGCGCTGCTGAGGATCGCCGAAGAACTGGGCATCGCGCCGTCTGCCAAACCCCAAGAGAAGAAAGCGGGCGTGCTGGCATGCTTGGATGCTGCGCTAGCCGTGCCTGACGGTGATGAACGCAAGCGCGCTCTGGCAACCCTGGAGCAGGCATTGCGCCGTGAAGATCAGCGCGTAGCGGTGACGGAGGAACGCTTGCAGGCATCGCGCGAGGCTCGGCTCTTTCGCGCCTGCTTTGGCAGCCAGGCAGAGAGCGGTGCCTGCATCTTCCATGAGGCGGTGCTTGTCCCTGATTCTGTGCGCGCCAGTGAGCCACTCTTCGATCTGGATGTGATGACACCGCACTTCAAGAACTATTATGACGATCATGGCAAAGGCGGGGCCGCGCCGCACGATGGCGACAAGCCCACACCGATCGTCTTCCTGACAGTGCGATCTGGCACGCGCTTCGCCTTCGCTGTGGGCCAGCGCCGCCTCGCCACTGAACCAGAGGTGGTAGGGCAGGCGCAGCGATGGCTCATGGAGGGGCTGCGCTGATTGGGCGTCGGCGCGAAGACGGCGGGAGGGTATGGCAATTTCGTGGACGAGGAGCTGATATAGGAGTCACCGATGGGATCGGCACGTTCATTGATCTTGCTGGCGACGCTCGGACAACGGCCTGAGGCCATTACCGTCGCACTGGACATGTTGCGCGCAACGTATCCCTACGATCTGCTCGGCATCATCCACACCGACCCGCTTCATTCGGGCATCGCCACCGCCTTGCGCCAGCTCGAAACCGTTCTGGCGCAAGACTATCCCGAATTGGCTGTGCGCCGCCACTGTGTCACGTATCCCAATAATCTCCCGCTACTCGATATCCTCGATGGCAGGTCGGCAGAGGCATATTACCACAGTGTGGTGGAGATTTTGCGCCACTATCGCGGTCTGGGTGCCATGCTGCATCTGTTGGTCGCGGGCGGGCGCAAAGCGATGAGCATCTACGCGACTCTTGCTGCCACCCTGGTCTGTGGCCCACAGGACCGCGTTTGGACGATCCTTTCACCCGCCGAGATGGTGATGCAGCCGGGGCAATTCCATGCGCCAGCCGATCTTCAGAGGCGGATCGCTCTGGTGGCGCTTCCACTCCTCCAGGCCCACCGGGCGGATGATGAGGACGCGACAGCGATCATTGACGATGGCGGAGGCATGCTGGTGACGCGCGAGCAGGTGCGCAACGGTCTGCTCGCCTTGCTCACCCGTGCCGAGCGTGTCCTGGCGGAAGCACTGGAGCGTCACCCCTACGCTGGCAACGACCACTTGGCGGAGCAGCTGGGCTGCTCGGTGCGGACCGTCGAAAATCATCTGAGGAGCATCTATCGCAAGCTGCTGTTGTATCTGGAACGAGATCATCCCACGCTCGGTTATATGCATAACCGGAACAAGCGCCAGGCGCTGCTCGACATCTTGCAGCGTCGCGGCGGATAACGAAAGGACAATGATATGGCGAAAGTGGTGATCGGGGCGATTGGTACCGGAAACTATACGCGCACCGTTTATGAGGTGGCACCGGATTATACCACGTTCTACTGCATCGTCTCTCTGACCAAAGCGATACGTCCGGATAAGGTCGTCATCTTGCTGACCGAGGAAGCAAAACAAAAGCATTGGGAGACGGTCGCAGCGGAATTGAGGGAGATCCCAGGTGTCGAACTGATCGTCCAGCCGATTCAGGTAGGGGCGAATGCAGACCAGCTCTGGAAAAATTTCGATGCGATGGCAGGGTGCATCCAAAAAGGTGATATCGTCTCTTTTGATGTTACCAACGCATTTCGTTCGCTTTCCGTCGTGTTTGCGAGCGCCATCACCTATGTTTGTGAGGCCAAAGATGTGACACTGGAAGGGATTTACTACGGTGCTCTCGAGGCATCCAGCGGCGGCATCACACCGGTTTTTCGCCTTGATGCCTTCAGCAGCCTGATGGCGTTGGCCGACGCGGTGGCCGCGTTTCGCCGATCGGGGGATATTGCGCTGTTGGCAGCGCATCTGGCGGATATCCCTTCACTGGGAAAGGATGCTGAGGAACTGGCTGCGTTGTTCGGGCAACTGGCACTGGCGTTGGATATCGGGCGACCTCTCGAATTCATGGCGTGCGTTGCCAGGCTCACCCAGCACCTCGAATCGCTTGATGCACAGACCGATGTGCCGGCACCATTTCGTGATCTCTTCGCAGGCATCGCCGCGGAATTCGCTCCTTTCGCCTTTAGCGAGGAGCAGGTGAAGTGTGATATCGCGGGTAGCCTCCAGCGGATGCTCCGGCTGATTGAGTGGTGCTTTGCAAAACGCCGCATCGCGTTGACAGCGTTGCTGGCAGCGGAATACATCATCAGCCTTACACTATGGCAGCAAAGCAAAGAGCAAGAGATCTACGAATATAAGGCACGAGATCAGTGTAGAAAAGCTCTCAACAAGAAAAACGATTCGGTCCGGATTTCGCGTGAAGTGTGCGCCCTCTGGAAAAAAACAAGTGATCTGCGCAATGATCTGGCGCATGTCGGCATGCACGCTGATCAGCGCCGCGCCACTGCGGCCATCATTACGCAGCTCAAAGAGATTGTCGATGACATCAAACAGCTCAGGATAACCCTATGAACATCCTCAATTGCGCGCACCCGCTGAGCGCGGCTCAGTGCGCGGAGATCGCGCGGATGGCGGGCAGGGAGATCAACGAGGTGATCGATCTGCGCGTGCAGTTCGACACCAACGTGCCGTTTGTGGAACAGGTGGTAGCGCTGCTCGACAGCAGCGGCATCTCCACCGAGCGGCTCCAGAGTGAGTCTTGGCTGCTTGTGCCGCCTTCGCTCAACTTCATCACCGCCATCCTGTTGGCGGAACTGCACGGGCGCATGGGGCACTTCCCCGCCATGGTGCGCCTGCGCCCCGACACTTCCGGCCCCGTCACCACGTATGCCATCGCCGAGATTGTCGATCTTGATCGCGTGCGTCAGGTGGCACGCACGCGCCGCTAGCATGCCTGCGAGAGGGTACGCATCAGGATAACCTACCCTCCCGGTTGTGTTGGCGCGGGCGGGGGTGCCGTGCAGTAATTCCAGTTGCCTGTATCAGGGTTACGATTGATGCAGACATTGGTAGGACCACCGTTGCCGATGCCATTGGTGTGTGGCACATTGTTTGCCAGGAACCAATCGGTGGAGGTGATGTTGTTCGAGCTGAACTCCGCGCGCACCAAACCCTGTGGTACCGGGAATTGCCTCCCTGCCGAAAAATCATGCCCGACGCCTAAAATGGTCTTTTCGCGCTCGGCGGTGATCATCATACGCCACCAGATGGGCGCGGCACCGGTGATGCCGCTAATGGTCCGCATGGTGTCGCTCTCATCCTTGTTGCCAACCCACACGCCACCTGTGTAATCCATCGTGTAGCCCATCGTCCAGTCGTCGGCCAGATTATCGGTCGTGCCGGTCTTCGCCGCTGCGGGGAAAACGATGCCGGGTTTGTTTGAGTAACATGCGCTTTGGCTCCCCTGAACGAAATTGCCCTGACTGTCGTAGGTATCAGAAAATTCGTGGTTGGGGTTGCCGTTCCAGTAAAGATAGAGCGGACTGCACCGACCGAAACCGAAGCCCAACCTTATTTTGTCTGGCGGCGGAACACGCGCTTGGTTATCGCTCAACACGCTGGTCAGCAGATAGGCGACCTGGGGGCTGATGACTTGTACGCCGCGCGGCGGTGAGTAGCGATAGATTTCGTTGCCCTGGCCATCCAGGATGTAGTCAATGCCGTTGAACGGCACGCGGCGGCCATAGTTAGCCATCGTCGCGTAAGCCTGCACCATGTCGATGGGATGCACCCCCAGCGAACCGATAGCCATTGCCAAACCCGGTGTCCCGTTATAATTGGTGATGCCCAGGCGCTGCATCATCCGCAGCACGTTGGGAATACCATCGAAGTCCAGTGTCTTGACGGCAGGGATGTTCAACGAGTTCTGTAACGCCACGCGGATGGTCGTCTCGCCAAAATAGTTTGGCGCTTCGGCGTCCAGCGGTTTATAGTTGCCGGTCGGCCCACCAGGATCAGGGAAGACGGTCGGGATGTC
The DNA here is from genome assembly GCA_021323815.1 of Pseudomonadota bacterium. GTDB lineage: Bacteria > Chloroflexota > Ktedonobacteria > Ktedonobacterales > JACDGC01 > JAJPKG01. The sequence continues at coordinate 4,466 of JAJPKG010000161.1, read as the reverse complement.
GTTGATCGTCATCGCTGGGAACCAACCCTGTTCAAACGCTGTGCTGTAATCGAAGAGTTTAAAGGATGAACCAGGCTGGCGAAAACCTTCTGTGGCGACATCGAATTTGTTGTTGACTTCCTTGCCATACGGGCCGTAATTTGGTGTGTATGTCGCCGGATGATAGACTCCCTTCTTGTCAAAATAGGGCTTGTGGAAACTGCATCGGGTGGGCGTCTGCGTAGCGTAATAATCCCAACTGCCGAGCAGCACCCTCAGGTCTCCCGTTGATTGCTCTGCTAGCACCGCCGCCGATTCGCTGGCGTTATCGGTGAAGAGATAGGTACCATAGTCGGTTTTTTCGTTGCAGAAGAGGTGGTCAGCCATGATCTGCTGGACTTCTTCCTGTAAGGGCAGGTCCAGCGTGGTGTAAACCTTCAGGCCGGAGCGCGCAGCTTTCAGCACGCCCTGCGGCGCGTTGGGGTCGATCTGGCCGCTGATGACCATGTTGTTGAGTTCATTGATGACGAAATCCACGAAGTGCGGGGCCAGGTTCAGCGTGTCTTCCGGCGGAGGCGGCTTGATGAAGCCGGGCGAGTTAGACTCTTTCCATGCCGCGTCGGATTGCTTTTGTGTGATGTAGCCCTGCTTGACCATCGCCGCCAACACTTGTTGCTGGCGGTCCAGCGCCCTTTTGAGGCCAACAGAATTCAGGGGATTATATCCAACCGGGTTTTGCGGCAAGCCCGCCAGGAACGATGCCTGCGCCAGATCCAGGTGATGCGCGCCGGCCTCACCCGTCTTGATGTCATCCTTCAGGCCGAAATATTGGAAGGCGGCGGAGTCGATGCCATAGATATCCGGCCCATAGGGACTGGTATCCAGATACAGCGTGATGATCTGTTGCTTGGTATACAGCCCGCTCTTGGTCATGCCATAGGCTAGAATCGCCTCGCGGATCTTGCGGTCGAACGTCTGGGCGGAATCCAACACGGTCTGTTTGATCAACTGCTGCGTAATGGTGCTGGCACCTTGCAGATCTTGACTGTGATTGTGCTGGATGTAGTCCTGATATGCTGCCGAGAGGATGCGCTGGTAATCGACGCCGTCGTTGTGCCAGAAATCTTTGTCTTCGATGGCAACGGTGGCGTTGATCATCGTGAGCGGCATTTGCTCGAACGGAATGCTGTGCTTGACGCCGTTGGTGTTCGCCTGATAGATCAGCGTGCCATAACGATCATAGATCTGCACGCTGTCGCTGTTCGTCACCTGGTTTTGCAGCGCTTCCAGCGTGGGCAGCATGCTTTGATAGTAAGCATACGCCGCTTCGGCGATGCTGCCGAGGGTGCCGAGAACCAAGGCGATGAAGGTGCCGATGGTGAAGAGCACGACGCGCTGGCGCGAGCGCGATTTTTCCTCTTGCCGGCGGCGCTGCGTGCGCAACACATAGAGCGTGTAGCGCTTGCGGCGGTGGCGCAGGCGATGCCGATCTTGCAGCGCACGCGGGTCAGGCGGCGGCGTGTAGGGGATGGGCAGCGCCTCGTCGGATGCCGTGCTCTCAGGCGGCACTTCCGGCGGCGGGGGCGGCGTGTTGCCGTTCGTCGTGGGTTCGCCTTCGGGGGGTGGCAGGGGTTCCTGAGGCTGTTGTTCGTCGCTCATCGTCTGTTCCGTCGCCTTTCGTCATGCCGTTCGCGCCAGCCAAGCGCAGCAAGGATGATGCCGGATTATTGCCTTACCCCCGCCTCTATCCTGAGCTTCGCTGGGGGGAGATCATTGTACCAGAAGATCGCGTCGATCTGCGCCCGCATCTCCTGGTATGGTCTCCCCGTTCCTGCTGTGCTGGTGAGGGGCCGAGGGCGGGGCCACAAAATGCATACCTAGTATATCAAATCCATCTGGTGTTGCGTAGATGCCTGTTCCTTTTGGGCCACCGCGCCCACCCTTTGCGATTTGACAAGTATCACCCGCCGGGCATACACTGATGAGAGGGTGAAAGCTCCCAAAACGGGCGAGGCTTGCCATCGCCCCTACGGAATGAATCAGGCGCGATTCAGCGCGCCCCTATGGACTCCCGTTCCAGCTGTGCTGGGGGGCTATCTCACCCATATCTATTCAGACACCCGAACCCCTTGAATCGTTCCGTTTGGTGACGATAGCAGCCGGATCGGGTGGTTTCCAGCCGCGAAGGAGTTCCTTACCTATGTCGGATGTCCCCGCAGTGTCGCATTTCACCGGCGGCACCCCCACCGTTCGCACCCGTTTTGCTCCCAGCCCCACCGGCCAGATGCACATCGGCGGTTTTCGCACCATCGTTTTTAGCTGGCTGCTGGCCAAGCACGGCAACGGGCAATTTTTGATCCGCGTCGAGGACACCGACCGGAATCGCATGGTGGAAGGCGCGGTGGAAAATCTGCTAGAAGGTCTGCGCTGGATGGGCATTACCCCCGACGAGGGACCCGGCGTCGGCGGTCCCGTTGGCCCCTACTTCCAGTCGCAGCGGCTGGATCACTATGCATATTACGCCGCGCAGTTACTTGCCAGTGGGCATGGCTATCGCTGCTTCTGCACAAAGGAGCGACTGGACGAATTGCGCGCTGAGCAGCAAGCGCGTCACCTGCCCACCACCGGCTATGACCGCCTGTGCCGCGCGCTGCCTCAGGAGATCATCGACCAGAATCTGCGCGAGGGCAAGCCGTTCACCGTGCGTCTGAAAGTGCCGCTCGACGGGGTGACGATGGTGCCCGACATCCTGCGCGGCGACGTGGATTTCCAAAATAAGACGCTGGAAGACGTGATCTTGATGAAGTCGGACGGCTACCCGACCTATCATTTCGCCAACGTCATCGACGACCACGAGATGGGCATCACCCACGTGCTGCGTGGCGACGACTGGCTGCCCAGCGCGCCGGTGCACGTGCTGCTTTATCGCGCGTTCGGCTGGCAGATGCCCATCTTTGCGCACGTGCCGAACGTGATGGGCAACGACGGCAAGAAGCTGAGCAAGCGGCACGGCGCGGAGCCAATCTTGTTTTATCGCGACAACGGCTATCTGCCTGAAGCCGTCATCAACTACCTGTCTCTGCTCGGCTGGTCTTATGATGACAAGACCGACATCCTCAGTGTGGATGAATTGATCCGCTCGTTCAGCCTGGACCGCGTGCACACCTCTGGGGCCATCTTTGACCTGGAGCGGCTGCGCTGGATGAATGGCGTCTATATCCGCGCCATGTCGCTCGAACAACTGGCCGAGCGCGTGCTGCCCTATATGGAGCGACCGGCGGCAGAGGGCGGCCTGCCCGACACCATCAAGCGTCCCATCAACCGCGAGATGCTCATGCGCGTGTTGCGGCTGGATCAAGAGCGCATGAAGACGCTGGCCGATGCCGCGCAACTCACCGCCTTCTTCTTCGAGGATGAACTTGCCTATCCGCCGGAATGGCTGATCGGCAAGGGATTGAATGCTGCGCAGGCCCGCGACGGCTTGCAGCGCGCCTACGCCACCCTGGCCGATTCGCCGGAATGGGAGCATGCCGCGATGGAAGCTCGCATGCGCGCGCTGGCCGAAGAGCTTGGCATGAAGCCTGGGCCGCTGTTTATGGGCGTGCGCGTGGCTGTCACGGGCCGCAAAGAAACCCCGCCCCTCTTCGAGACGATGGAAGTGCTGGGCCGCGAGCGCAGCCTGGCCCGTCTGCGCGACGCCCTCGCCAAACTGGAACCCCTGGTCTCGGCAGCCGGCGCATAAATCCGCGCCTAGCCTAAAAGATTCGCTTGCCGAAGGCGGAGCAGATCAGGTTAGCGGCCAACTCGCCGGTCTGGTTGGCGTGATCCAGGATGGGGTTGACCTCGACCAGATCCAGCGAGCGCATCGCGCCGGATTCCGCGATCAGTTCCATCACCAGGTGTGCGTCGCGGAAGGTCAGCCCGCCGGGAACAGGCGTGCCGACGCCGGGTGCCTCGCGTGGGTCCACCACGTCGATGTCGAAGCTCACGTGCAGCGGCATGCCGCCGGCGGTCGCCAGCGCAAGGGCTTCCTCGGCCACCACCGGCAGGCCGTGCCGGTCGATGTCATACATGGTGAACACATGGACGCCGTATCTATGCAGCAGGTCGCGCTCCCCTTGATCCAGCGAGCGCGCGCCCAGGATGACGATGTGTTCGGGCAGCAGCTTGGGGGCGAACCCGCCGATTCCCGTCAGGCGCGGATGCCCCAGCCCGGTGAGCGCCGCCAGCACCATGCCGTGAATGTTGCCTGAAGGCGATGTCTCGTTCGTATTGAAGTCGCCGTGCGCGTCCACCCACAGGCAGCCCATCTGCCCATATTTTTCGACTGCGCCCGTCACCGAGCCGAGGCTGATGCTGTGGTCGCCGCCCAGCACCACCGTCACCGCTTGGGGGGCCACCTCCGCCGTCTGGCGTGCCAGTTCGATGGATGCTGCTTCGATGGGGTCCAGATATTTTAAGGTGGGGTCGCCGGGGTCCAGCGTTTC
>JAJPKG010000467.1 GCA_021323815.1 Pseudomonadota bacterium | reverse complement strand
CGATTCCACCGTTGGCTTGAGCCTCGGCGTCATCTTCAGCACCATCCTCATCTTAGTCGGGCGTGTGCGGCGCGGCGATCCGGCGCTCTATGCCGTCATCTGTGCGGCGAGCATCTGCTTCCCTTTGAGCATCAAGGCCGTGTGGGGCTATTACTTCGCTGATCCCATCATCTGGGGGCTGGCCTGGCTGGCGACGCGACCGGTGCTGCGCCAGCGCTGGTGGGAGCCGCTGTTCGTCACGGTCTGCTTCTCGGCGCTGATGGTCATCACCGAATATCGCATCACAGTCGCGCGTCCGGGCTACCCGGAAGAAGGAGCGGTGCGCACGCTGGCGCTGCTGGAAAGCGGCACCGAAGCCGTGACGCTGCTCCTTTTTATCGCTTTGCTGGGGATCGTTTTGGCATTCCAGCGACGCAATGAGGCACGATCCCCCAAAAGTCAGGATCTCTCACCTGAAAGATTAGGCGTTTTTCCTTAGGTGTACCCCTTTTCTTTTCGTCATGGCGCTGGTATAATGAGAAAGTCACAGGCGTTCGGGTAACGAACGATATATCTCTGTGGCCACAATCCGCAGAGATTCTAGGAGAAATTTCTTGTGGCTATTCAAACACGTCAACAAGATACCGAACCAGATCAGATAAAGAAACCGCTTTCACAGCCGGACATATCAGATCACGTTGCGCAAACGATCCCTGCTCCTGTTGTCGCTTCTGCCCCTTCCACTGCCACTCCTCGCCCCACCACCACGAAGCAAGTGTTTGCCATTGTGCGTGGCGACGCGATGGATGCGGAAGTGGTGAAAATGGCCTGCATCTTCGCCCGCGCAAAACAGGCGCAGATCGTGGCGATGTATGGCATTGAGGTGCCGCGTAAGAACGAGCTGGAAGCGCCGATGCCCGCTGAAGAGGAGCGTGCCGCAGCGGCCTTGCAGACCGCGACCACCATCGCCGAGCGCTATGATTCCGACATCGAGACTGAGATGGTCAAAACGCGCAGATTCGCGCTGAGCGTGGTCGAGGAAGCGAACCGTTGCGCCTGCACGTTGCTGGTGTTGGGCGTTCCCTATCACGAAAAGAGCGACGGCACCGCTCAAATGGATCCTGAGACTGATTACATCTTGGAGCACGCCCTGTGCCGCGTCGTGCTGATCCGCGGCAACAAGGAAGCCGCGCGCTGCTAAAGCCCCGCGCAGCGTGAATGCTATGGATAACGACACCATCCCCGACCTGGACGATTTGCCCGGCGAAGGCGATATGCTGGCGCTGGTGCGCTATGGCCTCGCCAAAGAGATTCGCCTATATCCCAACTCCCTCGCCTTCATCGAGCGCGAGGCAGGGGAAAATAACCTCTTTGCCCTCGCCAACATCCGCCGCCTGAGCGTGCAGCCGGGCGAAAACATCCCCAGCAAGCTCGTGGTCCTGTTGGAACTGGATGATGGCAATGCCGTCATCGCCGCTGAAGGCATGACGAATGTGCGCGATTTCCGTCGCATGCTGCCCCAGTTGCGCGAGCGCGCGCCCCACATCGAATTCGATCCGCTGGATCTCGATGAGCAACTGGCTCAGGCGGTGCAGAACCGTCGCCAGTCGAACCTGGGCTGCTATGCCTTTGTCCTCGGCTCGTTCTTGTTGATCGCGCTCATCTGTGTCATCGGCACCCTGCTGCGCCAGGCGGCACACTAACACGACGCGCCACACGCTAGCGCAGTGCCGCCGGAACCTGCGCGTTGCTGCCCGTTGTGTCGCCGCAGAACGAGCGGGCAAGGGAAACCGTACCCTCTCTTGACATTCACCGGAGAATAAGATATATCGTTACTAACGCGATATATCGATACCGTGACGCGGAAAGAACGATGGAGATGCGATCTCTGGCATCCGTTCGCCGCCATGTGTCGAGAGGAGAAATGCAACGATGTTCGATGATGACAAGTATGGCCCGGCATTCGCATGGGCAGGTGCCGGCTCTGGCGGTCCGCGTCACCATCATGGGCATCATCGTGGCCGGCACCATGAAGGCCCCGACCTGGGTGCGATGCTTCGCTTCTTCTGGAGCAACTTCGGCCCCGGCGGCCCCGGCGGGCGGCGTGGCCCGAACATGTATGGGCGCGGCGATCTGAAATTCGTGCTGCTGGAACTGCTGCAAGAGCGCCCCAAACACGGCTATGAGATGATCAAAGAACTGGAAAGCCGGGCGGGCGGATTTTATACGCCCAGCGCGGGGGCGGTGTATCCCACGCTGCAATTGCTGGAAGATCGCGGCTGGGTGACGAGCGCGACGCAAGACGGTAAGAAGGTGTATACCATCACCAGCGAGGGACGCAACGCGCTGGAAGAACGCCGCGCGCAGCAAGAGCGGCCCGGCCCGCGCGAGCATGGTCCGCATGGGCATGGACCCGGCCCTCACGAACACGAACATGAGCACGGCCCCTGGGGGCATCATCGTGGACGGCATAGCCCATTTGGGGGATTCGCCGGACCTGAACTTGAGGCGCTGGGACGCGACAGCATCGAGGTTGCACGACTGATGCGCGATGCTGTGATCGCGGCGCGAGGAGACCCAGCGAAATTGGAGAAGATCCGGTCAATTGTGCAGCAGACACGTCAGGCGTTGAGCGCGTTGCTGCAACAAGATGATTCACCATCATCTGCACAACGTCCAGAACCGCCCCCGGAAATGGTGTGACTGTGACTGCGTGTGATCACGAGATGTGATCTGTGTCAGCATGTCAACTAGTTTACACGTAACTCATCACTTCCTTGTGGTATAATCCGTGAAGCCACAAGATGTGGCGCTGATCTCAGCAGTGGGATCGGCGCTCGCGTTTTGTTGGGCGGCTGACAGGGCCGCCCACGCGGCGCGCATAGATCCAAACGTGCCGCGCGGCAGCGCTTCCCGCGTAACGATGAAGCGCTCGGAATCCTGTGCTGGTGGCTGTGTGGTGCTGGGTAGGAAGTTCGATGGGTGTCTGCTGCTCGGTTTTGCCTGATCGGTTATCGTTTCCTTATGATCTTGCGCACATCATCTTGTGTGCGAGAGGGCATCGCATGGCTATCCAGCATGAGTTCATGCAGAAGGATAGCAATGAAATACATCGCATATAATCTCGTGCTGGCCGTGACGCTGGCCGTTTCCCAGGCGCAAGGGGCGCACCACGCCGCCGCGCCGGCGCGCGCAGTGGTCGCGGCGACAACAGTGGCGCATGCGAGCGCGCCGCACGCCGTGCATCCCACTGTGATTCAAGCGGCATTCCAGGCGAGTTGCTCTTATACCGTCCAGCCCGGTGATACCCTCAGCGCCATCGCCGCCCGCTTCAACCTGACCTGGCCGGCGCTCTATCAGTTGAATCACAGCGTCATTGGCGCAGACCCGGATGTGCTGGTGCCCGGCGAGCAGTTGACGCTGTGCGGCAGCACGTCCAGCGCGCCGGTCGCGCCCAAACCGCCGGTGAATAACAGCCCGGTGAACGCAAGTGGCAGCGTGCAGCAGATGATCATCCAGACGTTCGGCGCATATTCCGCCGGCGCGCTGGCTGTCGCTCGCTGCGAGTCGGGTTATGATCCCAATGCGTGGAACCCTGTTGTGCTGCTGGGCAGCCATGCTGAGGGCGTCTTCCAGATCCTTTACCCCGCCACCTGGG
>JAJPKG010000150.1 GCA_021323815.1 Pseudomonadota bacterium | reverse complement strand
GAACGGCTCAGCGGGGATGATGCCGCATGGATAGTTGACCTCGCGGATGGTGAAGGTCGTCTTTTCCAGCGCAGAGGCCGGGCCGACGATGAGCGCGTTGCGATCGCGGTCCAGCTTGATGACGTGCAGCGGCTCGGTTGACGTGATGCCCAATCCCTTGCGCTGGCCGACGGTGTAATACGCCAAGCCGCGATGCTCGCCCAGCCGCTCGCCACTCTGGGTGAGGATGGGGCCGGGAACCAGGCCGGGGGCAGCCAGCGCGACGGCAGCACCGCTGCGCGCGGCGCGCAACTCGGCGTAACGCTGCACGAAGCCGCGATAATCATTGCCGGCAACGAAGCAGATCTCCTGGCTCTCGGCCTTCGCGGCGACGGGCAGGCCAAACGCTTCGGCCAGGGCGCGCACCTCCGGCTTGGTCAACTCGCCCAGCGGAAACATGGCGTGGCGCAACTGCTGCTGGTTGAGCAGGTGCAGCATATACGACTGGTCCTTGCGCAGATCCACGCCCCGGCGCAGGCGGCGCAACCCCGTCGCTGGATCGTCATCCACGCGCACATAGTGGCCGGTCGCCAGATAGTCCGCGCCCAGCGCCAGGGCGCGCTCCAGCAGCAGCGTGAAGCGGATGGTGCGATTGCCGCGCAGGCACGGATTCGGCGTCCGCCCGGCAGCATATTCATCATAGAAGAAATCAACGATGGTCTGGCGGAACGGCTCCTCGACATTCACCAGGTAAAAGGGGATGCCGAGCTTCTGGGCCACCCGCCGCGCGTCATAGACCGCTTCCTCAGAGCAGCACTTGTTTTCGGTGACGAGATCCACGCAGCCGTCGTCGCGCGCCGCCGGCTCGGACCACAGGCGCAGCATGATCCCCACCACATCATAGCCCTGCTGCTTCAGCAAGGCTGCGGCAACGGAGCTATCCACCCCACCGCTCATGGCGATGACGACTCGTGTCATAATGATATATCCTTATCCTGCTACGGTTGATTCTTGTTTCAAACGCTCGAACAGCGCGGTTTTATGCTCGGCGAACATCTGGCGATAGGCCGGCGTGGTGATCTCGTCGGTCCACATGATATAGGCGTCTTCGTTGTTGTCGCTGTAATAGCGCGGGCGCGTGCTGACGATCTTGAAGCCGTATTTATGATAGAGCGCCTTCGCCGGTTCGTTGCTCACGCGCACTTCCAGCGTCATCCAGCGCGCGCCGATCTCATAGCCGATGTCGATCAGCGCGACGAGCAGCAACTCGCCTAATCCGCGCCGCCGCACGCTGGGATGCGTGGCGATGGTGGTGACGTGCGCCTCATCCACCATCAGCCACAGCCCGGCATAGCCAACGATGGATTGCAGTTGCGCTTCGCTGGCCTGCGGGCGCGGCTGCAAGAACGCGAAAGGAAAAGCCCGGCGCGGTGCCGTCTGCGTCAGATCGCCTTCTTGCGCCTGCAACCGCTGGGCGATGACGGTGTCGCGCACCACGATATAATGCGCCCAGTTGTTATCTTGCAATTCGCGCCGATACGCGCTGGTCGGCCACTGCGATGTGGGGTACGCCAGCTTCTCGATCTCGGTGATGCGCGGCAGATCCGCCATCGTCATGCGCTCTATGACATATCGCACGGATAGTAAACCCTCTCAATTGGATGGCCCCGGTATTGGATGCCGCGTGCTGGTGGTGATGTTGGGCCGCCGCACATACAGCGGTTCCAGCGCCAGCGGATCGTCCCTTTCGCCTGCCTGCAAACGTGCCTGCGCCAGCATCCCAACTCCCTCGGCGCGAGCAATCAGCATATCGCCAGGCCAGCGCATGATCTGCACCCGCCGGCCCAAACCCTGTTGCAGCGCGTCTGCATGCGCGTCGCTCATCTCGCCGACCGCCACAATGACATTGGATGACGTTGATGCCGGCGCACCGATCTCATCCACCTTGTTGATGGTGATCTCGCCAAGCGGGCGAGCGAACACCGACGGCGTGGCGCGCTCAGGAACAGAGCGTACATCCAGATCATACCAGCATGTGTACAGTTCGTCACGCCCGGCTTCCAGCAGCGCCAAGATCGATGCCCTCCGCTCGATCTGCGACATGCCTTCATCTAGCGAGAGCGCATAGGCCTGGGCGATGCCGTGCAAAGTTGGCACACCAACCAGCGGCACCTGCCACACGAAAGCCAGCGTCTTCGCCACCGTCACCGCCACTCGCGTGCCATTGAAGGAACCCGGACCGGTGGCGACAGCGATGGCCGCGATCCGCTCTGGTTTTTCCGCAGGGGCGGGGGTGTTGAGCAACTGATCCAATGCGGGGAAGAGCTCGACGCTGTGGCGCTGGCCAACGTTCCATTCATGGCTGGAACAGACGGCGAAGCCATCCAGCAGCGCCAGGCTGGCCCAGCTGGTTGAGGTGTCAATGGCGAGCAGCATAAATCCTTCACCTCAACAGGCAGTTAGCCATCAGGATGCGCTCCCGCTCGCCCTGGCAGCGGATCTCCACATGCCGCGCCGTCGCGCCCGTCACCTGAAATTCCAACCACAGCCAGGAAAAATCCAGCCAGACGTTGCCGGCGCGCTCGGCCCATTCTACCACGCACAGCCCATCGCCAGCGAAATAATCCGCGAAGCCCAGCGACCAGATCTCATCGGGATCTTCCAGGCGATAGAGATCGAAATGATAGAGCGGCAACCGCCCGCCGTGATGCTCTTTCAGCAGCGTGAAGGTGGGGCTGTTGATCGTCTCAGCGATCTCCAGTCCGGCGGCGATGCCCTGCGTCAGCGTCGTCTTGCCGCTGCCCAGCGGCCCGGTGAGCAAAATAATATCGCCCGGCGCGGCGCTGCGGCCCAGGCGCAGGCCCAGATGGCGCGTCGGCGCGAGGGCCAAAAGATCCAGCGCGGCGGAAGTGGGCAACGGCTCCATGTGCAGTGTCCATCCTCACCGCGCGGCGGGGGCGAGCGACGCCACCAGCGAATCGCAGATATATCGCCCGTCGGTGCCGCCCAGTTCCGGTTCGCAGCAGCGTTCGGGATGCGGCATCAGCGCCAGCACGTTGCCGCGCTCGTTGATGATCCCCGCGATGTTGTTGCGCGATCCGTTGGGATTGGCCTCAGGCGTCACGTTCCCCTCAGCATCGCAATAGCGGAAAACCACGCCGCCGCGCGCTTCCAGGGCCGCCAATTCAGCGTCATCCAGATAGAAATTGCCGTCGCCATGCGAGATGGGGATGCGCAACACCTGGCCTGGCTGGCACGCATTGGTGAAAGGCGTGTCGGCGCGCTCCACGCGCAGATGCACCCACTCGCAGCGGAACGACAGGCTGGCGTTGCGCAGCAGCGCGCCCGACAACAATCCCGCTTCGGTGAGGATCTGGAAGCCGTTGCAGCTTCCCAGCACCAGACCGCCGTTCTCCGCGAAACGCGCCACCGCATCCATCACCGGCGAGAAGCGGGCGATGGCCCCCACGCGCAGATAGTCGCCGTGCGCGAAGCCCCCCGGCACGATGACGGCATCGCAGCCGTGCAGGTCGCGGTCGTCGTGCCAGATATATTCCGCCTCATGCCCCAGCGTGCGCGTCAGCACGTGATGCCAGTCACGGTCGCTCCACGTGCCGGGGAAAACGAGAATGCCGAATTTCATGCTGCTGGATCTCCTCAGGCTGCCGCTCATATAGTGCAATTCAGCATAAGTATACAACAAAACGGCAGGGTGATGGCGGACGGCGAGTAAACCCGCGCCCATGGGTCTAGGCGCTTTCCACATCACCCCAGGTGATGACCCGTTGCGTGCCGTCAGCCAGGCGCAGAACGAGCGCGCCATCAGCAGTGACATCCTCAGCGATGCCGGCGATGCGGTTCGCGCCCTGATGCACGCTGGTGGGATGCCCCAGCGTTGCTAACCGCGCTCGCCAGCGGTCACGCAACTCGCGCGCGGCGGCAGGGCGGGCGGCGAGATCCATCATGGTCGCGCCGAGATCGCGCAGATAGGCGATGATGATGGGTTCGCGGGCAAAGTCGCGGCCCAGCGCGTCGGCCAGCGTCGTGGCACGCTGCGCGATCTCCGGCCAGGGAGCGAGCGAGCCATTCACATTCATTCCCATGCCGATGACAGCGGCCAGCCGTCCCGCTGCGGTGGTGGTCGTCTCAATGAGAATCCCCGCCACCTTGCGCCCGTCCACCAGCACGTCGTTCGGCCACTTGAGGCCCACGCACTCTGCCGGCACGCCGACCGATTCCAGCGCCGTCACTGCGGCCAGCGCGGCCCCCATCACCAGCCAGTGCGGCGCAAACGAGGGATATGCGATGACCGAGAGCAAAATCTGCTGGCCCGGCAGCGTCACCCAGGCGCGGCCTTGCCGCCCCCGCCCGGCTGGCTGCGCGTCGGTCAGCACGATAGTCCCCGGCGCAGCCCCCTCGTCCACTTTCTGCAACGCCAGCGTGTTCGTCGAAGGGATCTCCGGCGCGTAGATGCGCGGAAAGCCCAGCCCGTTGACGGGCAGCGCTTGCGCCAGCAATGCGAGATCAAGGTGTTCCATAGGAGAAAGGCTTCAGGTAGATAACCGTGCGGCGAATCAGACGTGTTCCAGGGTGCGCAGCGTGCCATTGATGACGCTGCGCAGCGCTTCCACCACCCCATGACCGTTGACGGCCACTGCCTCGAACGATGGCAGGCGGAACGGATTGAGGTATTGCTGCAAGATCGGCACGGGCAGCACATCGGGCAGGTCGCGCTTGTTCCATTGCATCACAATGGGGAATTCACCAGGGTTGCGATTCTGGCGGCGCAGTTGATCGACCAATTCATTCCAGCTTTCGATGTTTTCTTTCAGCTTGTTGGCCTGCGAGTCCGCGACAAACACCACGCCGTCCGCGCCTTTCAACACCGAAACGCGCGTCTGCTGATACAACACCTGGCCCGGCACGGTATACAATTGAAATTTCAGATGGAAGCCATGCACCTGCCCCATATCCAGTGGCAGCAGGTCGAAATACAGCGTGCGCTCGGTCTCAGTGTCGATAGAAACCATGTTGCCGACATCGCGCGGATTGACGACTTTATGAATATAATGCAAATTGGTCGTTTTGCCACTCAGACCGATGCCATAATAGACAATCTTGCAACTGATCTCGCGTTTCGCCATATTGATCAATGACATGGTCAAGACTCCTCTAGTTTGTGCGACCTGGCGCGGCACGCGCCATGCCGCAAAGTGGGAATGCTTCAGGTAACAGAATGGGCGCGCATGGGTTCTCACGCAAGTATAGCACATGCGTGG
>JAJPKG010000349.1 GCA_021323815.1 Pseudomonadota bacterium | reverse complement strand
GCCCTATGCTGGCGTGCGACTGCGCAGCCGCGATGAAGTGCAATGGGTCTTTAGCGAACATGGCTGGCGCGGCGACGCGCACCACAAGCCCGACCTCAGCTCCGCCGATCTGCATGGGCTGGATCTGACGGGCATCACGTTGAGCAGCACTTACTTGATCGGCGCGAACCTGCGCGATGCCGTGCTGCGCGACGCGCAACTGTATATGGCGGACCTGGAAGGGGCGGATCTGCGCGACGCCGATTGCAGCCATGCGTTCATGCGGATGGTGCACCTGAGCAAGGCAAACGCGCAAGGGGCGCGGTTCATCAAGGCGCATTTACACGGCGCGCATCTGTTTGCCGCCAACCTTACCCGCGCCGATTTCACCGACGCCGATCTGCAAGCGGCCAACATGCGCCGCGCCATCCTGGAATGGGCCGAGTTCGACGGCGCAACCCTCACCCGCGTGGATTTGCATAACGCAGTCATCGACGGTGCCACGCTGTTGATGAACCCCAACCTGGCCCTCGCCGCCCTCAACCAGATGTAGCTTGGCTAGTCGATCAGCCGCACGGTGTCGCCAAAAGGGAACTCGCTTTCTTCCAGCCCGTCAGGTGTGATGACCCACAGCACGTCGAAAGGGGGTGGCTGCTCTGGGAAAAAGCCATAGCCGTCGGTCAGATAGATGGCTGCGCCGGATTGGAAGGGATCAAATCCCTTTGCCAGCTTCTCGAAGAAGGGGCGAAAATCGGTGCCGCCGCCGCCAATCGGCTGAGGGATCTCGCTGGTGCCGCTGAGATCATAGGGGCCGTAGAGCGCGGCATCGGCGTAATAGAGATTGCAGCGCACATGCGGATAGGCGCGCAAGATGCCCTGCAACTCGCTCAGCAGCTTGCGCATCAACTCATTGGTGACGGAGCCGCTGGTGTCGATGCAGACATTCACCTGCACGAAATCGCCGGTGACGCCTTCCAGATAAATCCCCTGGCCCACGAAGCGCCGGTCGAAATCGCCGAAATCCGTCGGAGTGTGGACGAGGTAGCGCCACAGATACGAGCGCCAGTCCAGCCGGGCTTGATCCAGCGCGCCCATCTCGCGCAGCAACCCCTGCGGCTTGTCGCCACGCGCATGGGTGAGCTGGTCGTCCACCGCGTTCGCCTGGTTCAGCGCATGCTTCCAATAGGATTCGATCTCAGCGCGGCGGTCGGCGTCAAGCTCGCCGCCCTCGCCGGCGGCTTCCAGCAGGTCGGCCATCAGCATCTCTTGCACATCACCGTCGCGCTGCAAGACGTAATAGATCTCTTCCACCGTTTTGTCGCGCAGATCGTTGTTGCGGATGACGCCTTGCGGCAGCGCGAAGCCGTCTTGCTGGTCGATGATGCCGTTGACGACGATATCGGCGGCGATATTCCACAGCAGGCGGTCGCGTGACATGCGGCGCGTCACGTGCAACAGCGCGGCATGCAGCACCTCGTGCAGCAGCACGCCGTCACGCTCGGCGGGGGAGAGCGCGGCGAAAAACTGGGGATTCACATAGATGTCGCGCCCATCTGTTGCCGCCGTCTGGACCTTTTCCGTGACCTTATAGTCCGCGAAGAGCGTCAGCGTGGCGTAAAACGGGGCGCGCAGCCGCACGCGCATCAGCGACGCGGCAATCTGCTCCTCTGCCGCGCTCTTTTCGATTGGCGTGGACATGGCATGCCCCCTCTACGCCTGCCGCGCGTGGATGTTTGGGAAGGTCGCGGCGTAGGAATCCAAAAACTTCTTCAGTTTGGCATCGTCTCTGGTGAAGCCCAGGAATCGTGCCTGCTGCTCTTTGCCCCGGCTGCGGATCGTCTGGAACACGTCGATGGCATAGAGGTGAATCCATTCCGTGCTGGCTTTTTCCGCCAGCCAGCGAAAGCCCTCATACGCCTGGTCGGCGTCTGCCGCGCGCAGGGCCATGCCGATGACGACGGCATAGCGCACTGATGGCTCGGTGGGGAACGGCACCTTGTCGCCCTTGCCCTGCAAGATCTGATCGATATCCGGCAGGCGGCGATAGAGGCGCAGATACGCAGCGAACTCTGCCGCCGCTGCGTTCCCCACGACGGGCGCGATGTCGAGCCGAGCGGTGTGCAGGCGATTGGCCATCATCCACGAGCGCGGTGAGGGCCATGCAGGCTGCACGGGATCAGGTTTATGCAGCATCTCTGGCCGGAACGCCAAAAAGGCAAGGATCTGCTCATTGATGCCGGCCTCGAGCGCATAGCGTTTGAAACTCTCGAAGTCCGGTTCGACGAACAGATGCACGAAGCGGTTGGCCAGCGGCGCGGGCATGTCAAAGACGGCGGCGCGGTCTTCCTTGCGATTGCCCGCCGCCCAGATGAACCACCCTTCGGGCACCACATACGAGCCGACGCGGCGATCCAGAATCAATTGTTGGGCCATGCCCTGCATCACCGGCGCGGCCAGGTTCAGTTCATCCAGAAACAAAATGCCTGCGCCCTCGCGTGGCAGAAACTCCGGCGCGGCCCAGCGGGCGATGCCGTTGTCAGCCACCGGCAGCCCGCGCAGATCTGTCGGGGCCAGTTGCGACAAACGCAGGTCAATCATGCCGATGCCGTGTGCCTGCGCCGTCTGCGCCACAATGCTCGATTTGCCGATGCCCGGCGGTCCCCAGATCATGGTGCTGAACATGATGCGCTCGCGCACCAGATTATCCAAATAAGCCGAAAGCGCCTGCGGGGTCATCTCATTCCTTCTTGCTCTCTGCTGCTCAACAAGTCACGTCCTTGCATTATCGCACATTTCCGGCTCGGCTGCCACACGCTCCCCCGGTGCAAAATTGATCGTTACCTCTGCTATACTCGCAGAGTAAAAGAGAATATCAACACGTTTTCCTGAATGGAGCGGCAGGGGATGGGTATTGATTGGGCGAGCGATCCGGCGTGCGAGCTGTTGGCTGCGCGGATGTGGCGCGAGTTGCGGCTGGCGTTCGCCACGCTATGGCGTGCCGGCGATGCGCCGGGCAGCGGCGATGCGGATGTTGCACACACCCGCGCTGGTGAGAATGCCTTCGAGGCATTCTTTTGGCGCTACGAACGGCAGATCTTCGGCTTTCTGTGGCGCATGACGATGGATGAGCAGAGCGCGTATGACCT
>JAJPKG010000109.1 GCA_021323815.1 Pseudomonadota bacterium | reverse complement strand
CTGCAAGAATTGCTGGTCGGCATAGGGTTCGGGGCTGGTGGGCGCATAGGCATGGGCGCGCACCAGGCGGCGGTCGCCCTTCAAGAACGACAGCAGCCGGCCAAAGTCGATGGGCAGCCTCATGCTGCGCGACGAATAGAGCAGATTGGCGACATCCACGAAGATGCCCACGCGCTCGGTGGAGGGCATGGCAATGGTGAAGGTTGAAGCGGGACCGTGCCGGCGCTGCTCGGCCAGCAGGCGATCCGTCTGCTGCTGAATTGCTTCCATCACAATGCTGGCGAGTTGGTTTGCCGAGATCGGCGCGCCCTCGCTGGCTGCGCGGCTGAGGCGCGCATGCCCATAATTGGTGGGGCCGCGATATTCAGTGGCGATGCCGCGTGGCGTGGGGCCGAAGCCTTTCGCATGGGCCGGTTCCGGCGAGCCGTAGGGCGAAACCGCACCTTCCGGCGCGCTGTAAGGCTGCGCCTGCGGATAGCGCGCGGCGGTTGCGCCGCCGGACATCGCTTGTGCTTGTGTCGCAACGGATGACACAGAAGATGAGGCGGGCTGCGCGGAGCGGGCTTCCTCATGCTCATGGGCAGCGCCGCCGTTGCGGCTGCTGCGGCGACGGCGATTGCGCCCGCCGCGTCGCTCGCCGCCCTGGCTTGTTTCTTCATCCACGTCGGCGCTCGCCGGCAGGGGGTCTTCCGCGACTGGCGTTTCGTCATCCTCAGCGAGGGTTTCCACCACCACTTCCGGTTCGGTGCGCGGTGCATAGCGGCGCAACGGCGGTTCGGTGCGTGGCACGCGCGGCAGCACGATCTCTTCAGGTTCGGGTTGCGCTGGCGGCGGCTGCATGCTGGGTGTGGGCTGCGGCTGCGGTTCGACCTCTGCTTCCGGTTCTGCTTCGCGCTCGACAGCGGGCGCAGGCGGGGTGATGGGGCGCGCCCACTGGCTGGCCATCGGTCCGCGCCGGCGCAGATCACGCGCAGAGGATGCTGGTGCGGCGGCACTGCTGGTGGGGAAGGTTGTCGGCACCGTGCGGCGATCAAAGCGATAGCGATATTTGGGCTGCGCATCCGCGGGCGGTTGTGTCGCCGCTGGTTCGGCAGATGTCGCTGTCGAAGCTTCGGTTGCCGGCGCGGCGGTGGCCTGTGGCGACTGAATCTCGGCGGGCGGTTCCGGCGCGGTCAGCGTGGGCTGAGCCGCTTCCGCTTCTGGTTCCGGCAAGGGATTTGGTTTTTCGGGCGCGACGGTCTCGGCCTGAACGTGTGTCGGCATAGATGGCCCTTCGGCTGCCGGAGCCGTTTCCGTTGCGGGGGTCTCTTCGGCTGCGGGGGCTTTGGAGCGCGAGCGGCTGCTGCGCCGGCGCGTCGTGGTCCGGTTCGTCTCAGTGGGCGTGCCGGCGTTCATATTCGACTCAGCGTGGGCCTCAGCCGTGTTTGCGGCATCCTGGGTATCGAGCTTCGCATCCGTCGTCGCCTCGACGGGCGCGCCGTTTTCTGGTGTGCGGCCCGTGCGCGCGGGCCGACGGTGCCGGCGCGGGCGAGTTGTTCCATTGGCGTCAGTGCCGGCGGGCGATGTATTGCTCATGGCAGCCGTGCCGCCATGTGGCCCAGTGGTGGGCTGATCCTTGTCGTTCATGTTCTCCCTACTCTACCGAGGGGGCATCTGGGGTCTGCGTGGAAAGCGGCGGAACATCAGGGTCGGCAAGGATGGTGTGCGGCGCGCTCCATGCGCAAAGGGCCGCCCGGCGCGCGTATGCGCGCGACTGCTCAACACCGTCTGTTTTCTCACGCCTCTCAGGTTCTCTCGGTTATGCTGTCTATCAATCTATCTGCGGTGCAGATCGCGGCCCGTGCTGGTTGGCGATCTTCCAGCGCACGCCGCTGATGCGGCCCATGCTTCTTTCAAGAAGCAGCCGCCTGGCAAGAGATATCTCTCATGAAGGAGATATCGGCAAAAGCAACGTTCGTATCGAACGGCAACCGCCGGGAAGCAGGGGAGCGTATCACGTTCCTGACCTTCCCGGCAACAAAAGGATAAAGACCTACGGCATCCGGCGGGCGGTTGTCTTGGGAGGGTGGCCGGCGGATTCGGGGGCGCTGGTGCGCCACACATGGATGATGCGTTGCAAGCCGGTGAAACCCGTCAACACCACAAACGCCACCAACATCCACAGCAAGCCGATTTCATTGCCGATCAACAGCCCAATCCCAAGCAGCAGCACGCGCTCAGGACGTTCCATGATGCCCACTTTGCACTCCATGCCCAGCCCTTCGGCTCGCGCGCGCGTATAACTGACGATCAGCGATAAGATCGCTGCGCCATATGCCAGCGCCAGCAGCGTGGTCAGAGTGCCACTCGCATGCTCCACCCGCGTCGCGTGAAAGATGATGCCTAAAAAGAGCAAGCCTTCCGCATAGCGGTCGAGCGTCGAATCAAGAAACGCGCCGAACGTGGAGCTTTTCTTCTGTACGCGTGCGACTGCGCCGTCGAACATGTCGAAGACACCCGAAAAAAGCACCAACGCTCCCCCCCAACGCAGCGGACCCAGTGCGATAACCAGCGCCGCCACCGCGTTGAGGATAAGGCCGGCGAACGAAACCATGTTGGGTGAAATGCGCAAAGCCGCCACCGGGCGCACGATCTGTTCGGCAATGGACCGCGCCCGCTGTTGCACTTGCGTTCCAAACATAGCGACCTCTCGCCAGATTTACTCTCATTCTACAACATTTTCATCAAAAGGGGAAATAGCCCAGACAGAAGTCGCGCCCGATACGCCCCCTGCCTCGAAGGAGGTGAGGACGGAAGTCCCTTCCTTCGCCTGCATCCGCCGCTTTTGCGCTGCCCGCAAGATGCCTTCGCGATAGACGGCCTCGATGTCGCCGGCGACCTGCGCCCAGCTATAGTGCAGGGCACGCTCTCGTCCTTGCCGCCCGATGCGCGCGCGCAGCTCGTCGTCACGCAACAGGTGGCACAGCGCCCATGCCAGACGCTCGGCATCGCGTGGCGGCGTCAAAATGCCATACTCCGGTCCCGAAATGACGGTCCGATAGCCTGGAATATCCGAGGCCACTACGGGAACGCCGGATGCCATTGCTTCCAGCAGGATGATCCCCTGGCTCTCGTTGCCGGTGCTGGGCGCGCAATAGATGTCGGCGCTGGCGAAATAGGACGGCTTCTCAGCCTCGGCCACATAGCCGGTGAAGACCACTTCATTCCACCCGTGCTTGGCGACAAACCGTTGATATTGCAAGCGCTCAGGCCCCTCGCCCGCCAAAATGAAGCGCACCGGCGGCATGGTGGGATCGTTGCAATAATCGCGTACGCGCGGGATGGCTTTGAGCAGATAGCGCAAGCCCTTGCGCGGTTCCATGCGCGACAAAAATAAGATGTTGCGCTTGCCGTCATCGAATTGCGGCAGGCGGGGAACGTTGGTAAAGCGTTCGGGATCAATGCCGTTAGGAATGATGTTGAAGTCGGCGGCGAAAAAGCGCGCCACATGCGTGCGGGCTGCCTCTGAGACAGCAATGCAGGCATCCAGGCGCGGAAAATAGAATTTCTTCAGAATCGGGCTGGCCATCGCATAGGCCATCACCGTTGGTGAGGTGCGCCGGTTCGAGGATGCATGGAAGGTGGCGACACACGCGATCCCCAGTTCGTGCGCCAGCCAGAGCGTGTCGAGCGTCAGGGGCGAGACAAACGGCTCATGCAGATGCACCACGTCGAAGCGCTCGCGTTCCAGCAGGCGGCGCAGGCGCGGTTTCATGGAACGCGGAATGGCAGGGGCGACGCCAATGCGCGCCACCGAGCCGTTGAAGCGCACGGGCGCGGCCCAGCCCAGTTTGAGCACATCCTGTTCTTTGACCATGCTCTTGGGGCCGGTCGCCGGAGTGAGGATGCGCACGCTGTGGCCGCGATTGCGCAGTTCCACCGCCAAATGCTCAATGTGGCTGCGCACGCCGCCGGGATAGCTCCAATCATAGGGCGAAACGAGGGCTATCTTCATCCGCGCTCCCTTTCCGGCATCGCACCTGGCAACGGCTCTCTCGGTTTCCATTGTATCATAGCGCCAACCCCTATGATACAGTGTATCCCTTGCACGTTAAATCCGCGTGAAAGATGGCTTAGCCGGCGGAAGCGCGGGAATTTTCCGCCGGAAGCTCCGCTGGTGGCGCGGTTTGTTCCGGCGCGAGCCACACGTCATCGGTGAACGCCGCCAGCCATTGCTCTGGATGCTGCTGGATCTCCCGTTCCATCGCGGCCACCAGGGGAGCCAGCGCGCGGCGCACCGCCTCGTCGCCGCGCGTTTCCGGCCCCACCAGATCCGGCGGAAAGGTGATGACGGTTCCTTCCAGGCCGTTCATGCCGGAGCGCCAGAGCGTTCCCATCACAATCGGCGCGCCGGTGAGTCGTGCCAGCGCGATGGGACCCGTCGGGATGCGTGCCGGCGCGCCGAAGAACGGCATGACCACCCCAGTATGCAGCACATCGCGATCCAGCGCCAGCAGCACCGTTTCATTGCGTCGCAGCGCGGCGATCATCTCGCGCAAGGTCGCGCCCTCGGTGATGGGCAAGAAACGGACGCCCGATTTTCCCCGCTCTGCGAGCAGCAACGCGAGCAACTCCGGCGGCTGCACTGCTTCCACCGGTCCCATCACCGGCGTGCCCAACACCGGCGGCATCGCGTAGCGGCCCCACTCGAATGCCGCGCTATGTACCGCCAGAAAGATGCACCCTCGCCCTGCTGCCTGCACCGCGCGCAATGCCTCAATGTTGCGGATCGGAAAGCGCAGCAGCGCATCCGCTGGCGGGGGCACGAAGAGATCCATGTAATTCAGCATCAGGAAGCGGAAGGCGCGGCGCGTGGCACGTTCCAGCGCGAGCGGGTTCGCCGCCAGCGTGGGGATGTGGCGCAGGTTGCGGCGCACACGGCGGCGCGTGGTGGCGGCGAAGGCATATGCGCCCAGCGCCGCCGCTTCCACAGCGCCGCGCACCAGCCCGCGTGGCACATGTGGCAGCCAGCGAAAGGCCAGGCGAAAAAGCAGTGTTTTATTCATGGCGCGCCGTTTCCGTTGCCTGCGCAGTACGACCAGACGCTGGCACGTCTTCCGCCGGCCAGAAGCGACGGAACATATACCACTGTGTCGGATCTTCGCGGATCTGCGCTTCCAGCGCATCATACATCACCTGGGTGGCGCGGATGATGTCGGCCTCGGTGTCGCCGCTGGGGGTGATGACCACCGGCGGGCAGACGCGCGCGCGGAAACCACCGTCGCGGCCATACCAGACGAAACCCGGCACGATGCTGGCTCCCAGTTTCACCGCCAGCGCGCTCATCCCACGTGGCACATAGGTGGTGCGGCCAAAGAAGCGCACCGGCACGCCTTCGCCCGGCGGCAGGGGGCGATCCACCGGCGTCGCCACAATGCCGCCGTCGCGCAGCACGCGCATCATCGGGCGCAGGGCGTCTTCGATCATCAGCACGATCATCCCTTTGGCTTTGCGCTGCCGCTGCAACAGCTGGTTGAGCCGCTCGTCTTTCAGCGCTTCGGCGATGACATACAGATCGCCGCGCTCCGCCACCAGCATGCCCGCGACATCCCAGTTGCCGAAGTGCGCGGTGGGGATGATGACGCCCTTGCCGCGCGCGCGCGCCTCCTCCACAATCGCCATCCCCCGAATGGTGCCGTCCGGTTCCGGCG
>JAJPKG010000217.1 GCA_021323815.1 Pseudomonadota bacterium | reverse complement strand
GCGTGCATCTGGAAAAGACCGGCAAGGAAGTGGGCATCGACATGGGGCTGAAAAGCTTCCTGACCACCAGCGAAGGCGAGCATGTCGCGAATCCGCGCTGGTTCCGCGCCTACGAGAAGAAGCTGCGCTGGCACAGCAAGCGGGTCTCGCGGCGCAAGCCAGGCAGCCAGCGACGCAAGAAGGCGGTCAAAGACCTGGCGAAGGTGCATCAGACGGTGGCGCGGCAACGGCTCAACTATCAGCACAAGGAAGCGAACAAACTCATTGCCAAGAACGATGTCATCTATCATGAGGATCTTGAGGTCCGCAACATGGTGCGGAATCGGCATCTCAGCAAGAGCATCAGTGATGCGGGCTGGGGGCAATTCCTCACCATCCTTCACCACAAGGCTGCAAGGGCCGGTCGTGACGTGGTTGCGGTACCTGCACAGTATACGAGCCAAGACTGTAGTCGCTGTGGAGCGCGTGTCCCCAAGAGCCTGAGTGTGCGGACACATGTGTGTCCGAATTGCGGGCTGGTGATGGACCGTGATGAGAACAGCGCGATACGTATCAAGTGGGTCGGGCAGACCCTTCGGGGAGTCCCTTCGGTGGAAGGGGCGGACAATCGCGCAAGCGAAGAGAACCGAGAATCCCCTGCCTTCTAGGCGCGGGGAGTGTCAAATCGTGCCTTGTGCCTGTGGTATAATTGAGGCAGAACATGTCGGGAGATTGCGCCCGCTCTCCCGTTGCCGCCGCTCTTTCCGCGCAGATTCGGCGGCTGTGCATGCATCTGATTGTCATTCGCGCAGGCCGGCGGTGAGCAGCCGCACCTTTAGACCGCTGGCTGCGATGCCCGTCTTCACGGGCTGTTCTTAGACGGCGGAGGCAGCCTTTGTGACGGAGCGCTCGCAGGCGTGAATGGACGCGCCGGCTGATCCGCCCTATGTTCGAGCTTTAGCCCATGCATTCGACCCTGGCTCATATCTTGCACCATTGCGGCAGATTGCCGGCACCACATCACTGCTGATGAGGCGCGGGCGGTTGCCACCGCGCCTGAGCGACAAAACCCGCCTGCGCGGGTTTTCTGTGGCGCATGGCAATGGGATCACTGAGGTGAGCTATTTATCGCATAGGGTACCGGTAAGAAACCCATGCAGATGGGGTGCGTCGCATAGCGTTCAGGCGCGGTTTTAACCGCCGGCTGATCCCGCATGAACCATTACAGAGGACGAGCCAAGCGAGGAAACCAACCATAATGCCCAAGAAAACATGGACAAGCGCTCGCATCCGCGAGACGTTCTTGAAATATTTCGTTGAACACGGCCACAAATTGATGCCCAGTTCATCGTTGGTGCCGCACAATGACCCCACCGTTTTTCTGACGACGGCGGGCATGCAGCAGATGGTCCCCTTCTTCCTGGGGCTTGAGACGCCCCCCGCTGTCCGCATGACCTCATCGCAGAAATGCTTCCGCACGGTAGATATCGACGAGGTTGGCGATGCCCGGCACCTGACCTTCTTCGAGATGCTGGGCAACTTCTCCGTCGGCGATTATTTCAAGGAGGGAGCCATCACCTTTGCATGGGAATTGCTGACAAAGGTCTATGGGCTTGATCCGGCCCGCCTGCACCCGACGGTGTATCCCACAGATGATGAAGCCGTGCAGTTGTGGGAAAAGATCGCCGGCATTCCCGCCGATCAGATCACCCGCTTGCCAGACAACTGGTGGGATCGTGGTCCCACCACCCCCGGCCCCTGCGGCCCGGACTCGGAAATCTATTATGATCGCGGCGAAAAGTATAGCTGCGGGCGCGACACCTGCGCCCCCGGCTGTGACTGCGACCGCTACCTCGAAATCTGGAACCTGGTGTTCATGCAATTCAACCAGGATAGCCAGGGAAATAAGGAGCCGCTCCAAAAGAAAAATATCGACACCGGCATGGGCCTGGAACGCCTGTCGATGATCCTTCAGCACAAAGAGACGGTCTTCGAGACCGATCTGTTCTTGCCGATCATCAATACCTTCGCCCAGATCGCCGGCACAACCTATGGCAAAGATCCCAAGGCCGACACCAGCCTGCGCGTCATTGCGGATCATGGCCGCGCGCTGGTTTTTTTGGCGGGCGACGGCGTGCTGCCCAGCAACGAAGGGCGTGGCTACATCTTCCGCCGCGTGTTGCGCCGCGCCGTGCGGCACGGCAAGCTGCTGGGGCTGGATCGCCCCTTCCTGGCTGACGCGGCGGATACCGTCATCGAACTGATGCAGGGGCATTACCCCGAACTGAAGGCCAACCGCGACCGCATCGTGGACGTGCTGACGCTGGAAGAGCGCAAATTCGGCCAGACGCTGAGCATGGGGCTGCGCCTGCTGGACGAGCATCTGAGCGCTCTCGCGCGTACCGGCCAGCGCGAGCTGCCCGGCGAGGTCGCCTTCACGTTGTATGACTCGCACGGCTTCCCCCTGGAATTGACGCTGGAAGTGGCCCAGGAACACGGCATCTCGGTGGATGAGGCGGGGTTCAAGGCGGCCATGGAGCGCCAGCGCGCGCAGAGTAAATCGAAAAATGGGCTCGCAGTTGAGCGAGAGGATGAATTATGGCAACAATTGACGGCGACCATTCCGCCGACGCGCTTCACGGGATACACCACGACGACGGGGCAAAGCCGCGTCCTCGCGTTGGTCGCCGAAAGCCAGCAGCAGGAGATGATCGCGGCACCCCAGACGGCCCAAGCGCCGCTGGAACCAACGGGCGCGCCGCTGATGGCGGTGATTCTGGACGAGACACCCTTTTACGCGGAGAGCGGCGGGCAAGTGGGCGATCACGGGGTGCTGCGCAGCCCGACGGGGACGTTCCAGGTGATCGACACGCAGCGCCCGGCGGGCGGGTTGATCGTGCATCTGGGACAGATGACGGACGGCTATCTGAAAGTGGGCAGCGAGGTGACGGCGCAGGTGGACGAAGCGCGCCGCGACGATACGCGCCGGAACCACAGCGCCACGCACCTGCTGCACCGCGCCCTCAAGGACTTGCTGGGCGAGTCGGTCGTGCAACAGGGCAGCCTGGTGGAACCCAACCGGCTGCGGTTCGACTTCAACCATCCGCGTCCCCTGAGCGACCAGGAGATCGCAACCATCGATCAAACGGTCAACGAGTGGATTCGCCGCAATTTCCCCGTCAACACGGTGCTGATGCCGCTGGACGAAGCGAAGCGCTCCGGCGCGATGGCCCTGTTCGGCGAGAAATATCCCGACCCGGTGCGCGTGGTGTCGATGGGAACCAGCAAGGAACTGTGCGGCGGAACACACGTGGCTTCGACGGGGCAGATCGGGGTCTACGTGACCACCCAGGAAGTCAGCAGCGCGGCGGGCATCCGGCGGATCGAAGCCCTCACGGGCAAGGCAGCCGAGGATTACCTGATGAGTCGCAAGCACCTCGTAGACACTTTGGCATCCCGCCTGCAAACGTCCCCGGATACTCTCGAACAACGCGTGGCTCAGTTGACGGCGGAACTGAACGCCGCCCGCAAGGAACTGGAACGCGTCCAGCGGGAGAGCCTGCGCGACGAGGCCGGCCAACTGGCCCAGCGCGCGATCCCCGTGCGGGGCAATTCGGTGGTAGCAGCATGCGTGACGGCCCCCAG
This sequence comes from Pseudomonadota bacterium, assembly GCA_021323815.1. Lineage (GTDB taxonomy): Bacteria > Chloroflexota > Ktedonobacteria > Ktedonobacterales > JACDGC01 > JAJPKG01. The sequence continues at coordinate 1,104 of JAJPKG010000217.1, read as the reverse complement.
CGCGGAAGCGCTTTTGGAGATGAGCGACCGCATCCGCGAGCGCCTCGATCGGGCGGTTATCCTGCTGGCAACGAGAACGGCGGAGGGCGGGGCGACCTTCGTGGTAACAGTCAGCCCGGAACTTACGGCCAGGGGCCTGCACGCCGGCAAGATCGCCCAGAGCGTGGCGGAACGTTTGGGCGGCAAGGGGGGCGGACGCCCGGAGTCGGCGCGCGGCGGCAGCCGTTCGGCGGAACACCTCGAAACGGTCGTGGCTGACGTGCCGCATATCGTTGAGGCACAGTTGCAAGCGCCGACAGGCAAGGCGCGCTGAGAGCGCTGGGGCAAGACCTGTGGCGACCCACTCAGGGCAACCACAAGAGCTTGCCCCTGCACACTGATGATGGATGGGTTCCCTAGGGGCGCGCCATGCGATACTGTCGCCCCTCCATCCCCTCACCACAGCCACCCCAGCCAGGGAACGGCGCGCATCACCGCCGTGTGCAGATCTTGTGGCGGCAGAGCATAGACGGCGAAATTCTGGAAATCGCCGATGAGTTGCGTATCATCCAGATAGACGCCGACCGCGCCGCCCGGCAGCCACGTTTCGTTGTCATATTCGTTCGGTTCGGTGGCGATATAGCGACCGTTGACGTAGAAGCTCGCCGTTGCCCCATGCAGGACGGCCATCAATTGGTTAGGTCCAGTAGGGTTGGATGTGACTGGACTGCGATAGCTGCCGTCAATATACGTCCAGTTTTGACACTCCGCACGGCCTTACGGCACGGCGGATTCTCGGTTCTTCTCCCCGAAGGGAGGTTGCGCCCCTGCCATTGCAGGGACTCCCCGAAGGGTCTGCCCGACCCACTTGATGCGTGTCGCGCTGTTCTCATCACGGTCCATCACCAGCCCGCAGACCGGACACACATGCGTCCGCACACTCAGGCTCTTGGGGACACGCGCTCCACAGCGACTACAGTCTTGACTGGTGTACTGCGCAGGCACCGCAACCACTTCACGACCGGCCCTTGCAGCCTTGTTGTGAAGGATGGTGAGAAATTGCCCCCAGCCCGCATCGCTGATGCTCTTACTGAGATGCCGATTCCGCACCATGTTGCGGACCTC
>JAJPKG010000153.1 GCA_021323815.1 Pseudomonadota bacterium | reverse complement strand
GCCGCATCGCCGCCGCCAATCTCGCCGCGATTCTCGGTGGCACGGCAGCCACGCCGGACCTCGTTCGTTTGGCCGAGGGACACCGCATCACTCCCCATCTGCCGCACGCGATCGTGCTGGCGCGACCGGCTCAAGCTGACGAGCAGTGGGCGCAGGCATGGGCAGAACGGCTTGAGCGGTCGGCTTCCGGCTATTGGACGACTGTTTGGCAGCACGCGCTGGCAGTGGTGCTGAGCGAGGCGCAGATCACCGATGGCACACTCGCGGCGTTGCATCGCCTGCTGGCCGAAAACGACTCAGTGCCGGTCGCGCTGGGGGTGGGCCGTCTCGCGAGCGATATCACCGGCTGGCAACGGTCAGCGCGCGAGGCTGAACAAGCCCTGAACGTCGCCTTGCGCCGGACGGGGGGTGGGGTGCTGCGTTACGCCGACCTGGGCGTGCTGCGCGTCATTCTGGCGCTGCAAGCGACAGACGACGCGGCGTTGAACGCCTTTAGCTACGACACCCTCGCGCCGCTGCTGCGCGCCGACACGCACCATGAGGATGCCCTGCTGACCACGCTGGAAGCGTATTTTGCCGCGAACGGCAACCTGACGGGCGCGGCGCGCGACCTGGAACTGCACCGTAACACGCTGATGTATCGCCTGCGCCGCATTGAAGAGTTGCTGGGCGTGTCGCTGGACGATCCCGATGTGCGCCTGGCGCTGCACCTGGCGCTGAAGATCCGCCAGATGCGCCGGGACTGAAGCATCTGCGTCTTTTGCGCGCCGCCAAGAAGGCGGTGAAGAGCGGCCCGTTATTCCTCGGCCAGCGCTTCCAGCGCCTTCATCACGCTATCTTGCGGGCTGATTTTGAACTGCACGTCGATGAAACGGCCTTGCTCGTCGATGACGAAGGATGAGCGGGTGATGCCCATATATGTGCGACCATACATGCTGCGTTCGCCCCACACGCCATAGGCTTCAGCAACGGCGTGGTCGGGATCAACCAGCAAGATGAAGGGCAGGTCATATTTGGTTTTGAATTTCTGGTGCGAGCCGGCGTCGTCAGGGCTGATGCCGATGACGACGGCGTTGCGCTCGGTGATCTCTGGGTACGCGTCGCGGAAACCGCACGCCTGGGCGGTGCAGCCGGGAGTGTCGTCTTTGGGATAGAAATATACTACCACGCGCTTGCCGCGAAAATCCGAGAGGCGAACGGGTTGGCCGTTTTCGTCGTTGAGGGTGAAATCGGGGGCGGGCGCACCCACGCGGATGTCGTCTTTGCTCATGGCGGTTCCTCGCTTTTGTGGCTCAATCGCTGATCAGGCTCGCTTGAGTGTATCACGTGGCACCATGCAATGGCGATTGAACCTTTTGCCGGTGATGGGTGTCTCATGGATCGAGGGTTTTTCCACGCAGGATACGAAAGCGAGGCGTGGCACCGCCATGACGCCACCAACCGATGACCGCGCGCTGGTGCAACGGATCGCCGCGGGCGACCAGGAAGGATTGCGCGCGCTCTATGCGGCCTATCAAGCGCGGCTGTGGGCATATCTGTGGTATGCGCTGGGGGGTGACACCGGTCTGGTGGAAGAGATCCTCCAAGATATCTTCGTCGCCATCTGGCGCTCGGCCAACAATTTTCAGGGACAGTCGCAGGTGGCAACATGGATCTTTCAAATTGCGCATAATCTGGCGGCGAATGCCCGGCGCTCGCGCGTTCGTCACCATTCCGGCTTCAGCGCGCCATCGATGAATGACGACCCCAACAATGAAGCGGATATGGCGTATGAAGACGCTGTGATCTTGCGGCTGGATCTGGCAGAAGCCATACAGCAATTGTCGCCGCTCCATCAGGCCGTGTTGCATCTTTTCTTTTATCAGGGTTTCACCGTCAACGAGATCGCACAGATCATGAATGTGCCGGCGGGGACGGTGAAAAGCCGACTGAGCTATGCGCGGCGGGCGCTGGGCAAAGCATTGGAAATGGATGGTGAGCGGCGATGATGGATGAGATGTCGTGCCGGCAGTGCCAGGCACGGCTGTTGGACTATCTCAGCAGCGCGCTGGCAGACCACGAACACGCGCAGGTGGCACAGCACCTGGCAACATGTGAAGATTGCATGCGAGACCTGGCGGCATGGCGCGCGATCAGCACGGCGGTGCAGGCCGACTATGCCCATCACGCGCCCCCTGTTGCCGTGAGCGAACGCATGTGGGCGGCCATTGAAGCACGCATTGTGCATGGCGCGCCGGGCGGAAAGGACGCAGGTGAAGATTTGCGCACGCCAGACACCCATACGGCGCCGGCTTATGTCACTTCTCGAACGCAACCGTCTCGATATCGAAGGGGCATCTTTCCCTTTGCCGCCTTGCTGTTGTGCAGCGTACTGCTCGTCACCTTCGTCACGTTGCACAGACCGATCGCTACCAAGACTCCAGCGCAGCCAATGATCATTCTCAGCGGCAACGGGGCCAGCCCAACGAGTGGCTGGAACTTCACCATCACTGCACTCGATCCACAAAACGGCCAAGAACTCTGGCGCTTCAGGGGAACGAACGGCATATCTCCAACACCAGGCAATGCGGAACCGCCGATCAGCCAATGGCTGGCTGTCACCCCAACAATGGTCTATGTGATGAGCCGGCAAGGAGCAGAAAAAACAGCGCGATTGATCGCGCTGCGCCGGAGCAATGGGGCCATTCTCTGGGATTCAGGCACGAGCGACCGGAGCGGCAATAGTACAATGATTGCCGCCGAGGAAGGCATCGCGCTCTGCACGTCTCTGGGTGATGCACAGCAGACTCAACTGGCGTATTATACGCAAACGGGCGAGCGGCTGTGGATGAATGTGGTGCGGGGGAGCGGCTGTGAGGCGCTTGCGTTTGCTCCACAGCGATTGCTGGCGGCGCTTTATCAGCGCTCTTCCAATGCGGGGTCGCTCATCGCGTTCGATCTCGCTACTGGCCGGCAGAGCTGGAACGACACGGTCCATGCAGTCAGCGGTCCCATTCTCATCCACGGCTCGACCCTTCTTTTCGGCGGCGTGTTGGCTTTCAATCTGGCCAATGGTCGGCAGATTTGGGGACAGAGTGGCACCCTACTTGAGATTATCGGGGATCGCGTGCTTGTCTTTGCCCAAGTTCGCTGTATCTTCTGCCCCATTAACGTCGTCCCTTATGCGCAGGTAGCCGCATTAAACGTCAACACAGGGCAGCTGATCTGGAAACAACGATGGGAGGCGGGCAGCACAGAGGAGATCCCGTATCGGTTTGACGATCAGGTGGTGGCCATTGAGCGAGAACAAACATTGCAGACATTTCGCATCGCAGATGGCAAACCTTTATGGCAAACCGCTCTGCGCACTCCATCTCCACTGCTGATAGACGGTGGCTTGATCTTCGTGATCCCGACGGGTTCCGGCAATCTGCTGGCCCTGCAAGAAAACACGGGCAAGGTTGCGTGGGAAGCGGAAGATGCCACGCAACGGCACCTTTTGGGCGTTGCGGATGGGCTGGTGGTGGTGAGCGTTGGGGCAACGGGGGAAGACGGTATCCATTCCGTGACGGCGTTGCAGGAAGGCACCGGCGTTGAAGCCTGGACGGCAGCGATCAGCGGGCAAATTTTCCTGGTGAGCGGATGAGACTGGCAAACCGTCTAGCGCGTCAGGTACAGTTATAGGGCATAACGATACCTTGACGAAAGGAACGGCACAGAGCATGACGGCACCGCAACACCTGGGGCTGATGGGGATCTTCGCGCATCCCGATGATGAGTCGTTTGGTCTGGCGGGAACGATGGCGCGGGCGACGCGGACGGGGCATCCGGTGGCGATTGTGTGCGCCACGCGCGGCGAGGAAGGGCAGATCGCTGATCCCGCGCTGGCGACGCCGGAAACGCTGGGGCAGGTGCGCGAGCACGAGTTGCGCAACGCTTGCGCGGCAGTGGGCGTGCATGACGTCACCTTTCTGGATTATATAGACGGGCATCTGGCCGAAGCGCCGGCAGAGGAAGTGGTGGCGAAGATTGTGGCGCAGGTGCGGCGCTTCCGCCCGGCAGTGGTGGCGACATTCGATCCCAAAGGCGGCTATGGGCACGTGGATCACATGGCGATCCACCGGCTGACGCTGGCTGGGGTGCAAAAAGCGGCGGATATTTTGTATCATCCCGAACTGGGCGCGCCGCATCGGGTGCGCAAGGTCTATTACACGGCCATCCCGCGCGAGGGGCTGATGCAGATGGTAGAAGCCGCCCGCGCGCAGGGGCGCGACTTCGTTCCCGGCGGCGACGAGGCGACGATTCCGGTGGAAGAGATGGGCGTGCCAATGGCGGATATCACGACGATCATCACACTCGATGATGACGAGTTTGCGGCCAAGCAGCGCGCCATGCGTGCCCACGCCACGCAGATGCCGCCCGACAATCCATTCGTCAGCAGCCCACCGGAACAACTGCGCCAGATGATGGGCACGGAATATCTGCAACTCGTCCCGCCGCCGATCTCGGACGGCGATTTTCCGGTGCCGGAACGCGACATCTTCGAGGGGTTGTGAGGACGGGAACGCGAAGGACACGACGGTTACGAAGAAACGCGAAGCGAAGCAGCTGATCATGCGTCGCAGATCGCATGATCAGTCCCTTCGTGCTTCTTCGCGGCTCTTCGCTGCTTTTGCCATCTTCGCGTTCCCGTCTTTCTTTACGGAGGTACGCGTATGATTGCGGGGATCGTGCTGGCGGCGGGGGCGGCGGAGCGGATGGGTCAGCCCAAGCAATTGCTGCCCTGGGGAGCAGAGACCGTGCTGGGCAGTGTGCTGGCGAGTGCAACAGCGGCGCTGGAGCGCGTGGTGGTGGTGCTGGGCGCGGCGGCAGAGGCGATTCAGGCGCGGGTGAACCTGCATGGGGCAACGGTCGTGCTGCATCCCGATTACTATCAGGGGCAGGCGTCGTCGCTGCTGGCGGGTTTGCGCGCGCTGGAAGCCCAGCCTGAGGTTGAAGCCGTGATGGTTCTGCTGGGCGATCAGCCGACAGTGCGGCTTGAGGTGATGCAGCGAATGGTGAACCAGTATGCTCTGGCGCAAGGAAGTTGCAACGCGCTGGTGCCGAATTATGGCGGGCGGCAGGGAAATCCGGTGGTGTTTGCGCGGGCGGCATGGCCGGTGTTGCAGCGCGGATTGAGCGGCGACGGGGGAGCGCGGGCGCTGCTGGCGCGCGGCGAGGTGGCCCCGCTGTGCCGCGTTGATTTGCCGGCTGAGTGGTGGCCCGAAGATATCGACACGTGGGAAGATTATGCGCGCTTGCGGGCGCAATGCGAGAAGTGAAATTGCCACTTTCCATCCGGTGTATTCTCTGGTATTGTATCGCGGATGCGTAAAAACGACGCGCGGTGCCGTTCTTTACTTATGTGTGAGCGCGCTGGCGCTCGGCATCGTGCAAGAGAGGTGCAATAATGGCCCATGAGGAAAACGCTTCACCGATGAGTGGCATGACATCTGGAATACGAAACATGATCGTCCGTTTCGCTGGGGTGCTGCTGGCGCTGACCCTGCTGGCCGCGCTATGGAGCACAGCCCTGGCGCGTCTTTCGGAGCGCTCGACGGCGGTGGACCTGCTCACGCGCGCCGGAACCGACATTATCAATCCCTTGCTGACGGCCAATGGGTCGGGATTGGGGCAGGCGCTCTATCAGCAGTTAGAGGCGCAAGCGAAGGCGCATCCCCATCAGGCGCTGGCGCTGCCCTTTCTGAAGGTGCAGATCCCCGCCAGCAGCATTGTGGGGAAGGATTTCGCCGCCGGCAGCGCGGCGATCTATCGTCGCGTGGCCGAGGCGTACTATGACAACGGGCCGGACGGCGCGTTTCTGTTGCCGGATCAGTTGAAACCTATCGTCAGTTCATATACGCCGTTCGTGCAAAACACCGGCAGCTTTAAGTCGCCGTTGCCGAGCGTGCCGATCCCGCAATTGCCGTCTTTCCTGACGCAGTTGTGGTACGGGGTGGGTTTCACGCCGACCACGCTGACGGCAGCGGGGCACGCGACCACACTCTCAAATTCGGGGTGGTTGTGGGGAGTCAGTGCGATCCTGGCGCTGGTGATAGTGCTGTTCAGCGCGGGATGGAATCGGCTGCGCAACGTGGCATGGCCGCTGTTCCATTCGTCGTGGCATATCGCGCTTTTCGGCGTCATCGGCACCTTCCTGACTCATCGCGATATCGCGCACACCGGTCCTTATGCGGGGGTGCTGGATCTCATCGGCGGGACCTTTATGCCGGTGTTTTACGCCGCCGTGCTGGTGGGCCT
>JAJPKG010000403.1 GCA_021323815.1 Pseudomonadota bacterium | reverse complement strand
TTCTTCATAGCGTTGCCTCCGTAATGGCTCCAGTTGCTGGTGGGTCAGCAAAAAACAGGTGTTTGCTGGTGGCATCGTGCGATCAAGTGGTCGCGCAAGAGAGGGATATCCAGAGGTGGAGAAGCTGACCCAACCAGGCCAGCCGCCTACAGAGGGTCGCGGAGCGTTTGGGGTGGCGCGCGTGAGGGTGGATGACGTACAAGAGACGAGATGCGAGTGTGGCACCTGTGACCACGCATGACGGGCGTGCCGGCACAGGGAGCGTGCTCTCACAGGTGGGGATGCGCTCATCTGGTGCCGGCATCGCTGCTGGTGAGGGAGCGCGGCGCGTGAATCGTTCATCGGTGAGGCCCTCGCCTTCTTCATTGAGCGGGTGGTCTGTGACGATTGTGCGGTCCGAAAGTGCCAGTGCGCTATGTTGTGGCTCTCCTGAAGGTGTTCCTGTAATGAGCTACGAGGTAACTTCGAGGTTTCATAATGATCATACGACAGGGCGTTGCGTTCTGTCAAGAGATCTCGTCAAGATTCTGAACACTCATCTGCCAAATGAGCGTGGATTGCGTATCCTGCCGCACACTGGATGAGATTCACGCTCCCGTACCAAATTTCTCCTATTTTTCCAATTTTAGAGAAATTTATCACCATCCGGCCTTGATTTTAGAAGTCTCTTCGTGGTATGGTCGTGAGCAATACATCAAGATTGACGTAGTATCTTGTAAGAGGTGTTTTCTCCAACGTCGCAGCATGTTGAAACGCTTTGCTGGCACTGAGCGTGAGTCGTTGAGCGCGGTTTCCTGCCGCCTTATCAAAAGGAGGGCTAGCCACATATGGTTGCCCGTGTCAACGTGCAGCGCCAGTGCGCCTACCTTGCCGGCGCAGAGCGGCAGGCGGTCGTCTCGTTGCATCAGGCATTCCTGGCAGAGATGGAAGCGGCACCCAGCCAGGCGTTATCGCATTATCTATCCGCGCTCAGCTTACTTTTGGGATGGCGCGTTTCAGCGGCGGCTGTGTGCACCTGGTTCGCGGCGCTGCATGCTCGTTTAGATCTGTCCACGCCGTGTTTCCTGCCGGGCACTGATGTCATGCTGGCGCGCTTGCAGGCGCTCTGGGTGCCCTCACACCCCGTTGAATCCCTGCGGCGTCACTACGTGGCGGCCTATAACGACCGTGAAACGGTCCTGGTTTCCATCGCGCTTTATGCAGCTTTGCATCCCACTGACTCAACGCCGCTCGCTCAGCAGCAGGAATGGAGCCGGAACGTGCTGGACGTGCTGGTGCCTGTGATGGAATTGCTGGGAACCTGGCAGTTACGCACCGAGATGGGAGACACTGCCTACGCCATTGCTGTGCCAAAAGAGGCTGATGCGTGCCGGGCGGCCATCGAGGAATATGCCGCGCGGCACTTGCCGGTGTTTCGCATGGTGCGGAAACAGATCAAGAATGCGCTCATCGAACGGCAACTGGCGGCGAAGGTGGAATTTCATGCGATGCATCCCACCAGTCTGTTTCGCCGCCGGGCGCTCTATCAGGCGCGCCAGCGGAGCTATCATTTCAACGACGCGCTCCAAGTGCTGCGCGTGGATGTCGAAGCCGCCGACGAGCGCGATTGTTATACGTTGCTGGGCGTTATTCACGGTCTCTGGCAGCCGGTGGCGGATGGCCGTTTTCACGATTACATCGCAGAGCCGCGCATCAACGGCTATCGTTCGTTGATTACGCTGGTGCGCTATGACAAGGCACTGCTCATGCAGTTTACTATCTTCAGCAAAACCCAGCGGGCGATCAACCTGCACGGCATCATGGCCGCCCAGACTGCCGGACGAGCCGATCTCATTCCGCGGGCCTGGCGCGAACCGGCAACCGCAGCCAGTGATGAGATCACTGTGTTTAGCCCGATCGGCGAGCGCTATCGCTTGCCGCTGGGCAGCACGGCAGGGGATTATGCGCGCCGGGTGCATACGACGTTGGGGAATCAGGCGCACGCCTTTTGGGTGAACGGCGTGCAGGTTGATCGCCATCACGTGCTGGCGCACCATGACCTGGTGCGCGTGGAAGTTGATTACACGCTTGCCGAGTGGTGGATGCGCAGCTCCAGCCGGCGCAATATGTTCATCGAGCGCTTTTCGCGCTTGCAACAGCACGAAAAAGCGCAACGCGGGCGCGAGCTGTTCTTTCACGCGTTGCACCACGAAGAACACCTGGCGCTGCTCACCGTTGCGGATGATGATGTGCAACGGGTGCTCCAACGGTTGTTCGTCAAAGATCGTTATCCCGATCTGGATGCGTTCTTCTGCGCTCTGGCCGAAGGTACCTATGACGCGCGCAGTGTGGCAGCTTACGTCATGGCCGAACAACTCATTCCCGACATCGCCCTGCAAGATGGCACGTCCTGGCCTGGCTCTATGCACATTGCCCAATGTTGGTTAACCAAGCAAAAGCTCTTTCTTCAACAGGCGCACCAAGGGCGCGTTACTCATCACGTACCCATCGTTGGCTTTGCCAGCCGGCATTCGACCAAGCAGCAACTGGTTATTCACCGGATGGATTGCCCCCTGCAACCCACGCATGGGGGTCCTATCCCCCTGCGCTGGCGCGACCCGCCGGGCGAAGTTGAGATGGTGGAGGTGCAGGTGGAAGCGCACGACCGGCCTTACCTACTGGAAAACATCCTCGCCGGCGTCTATCACCTCTACGCAGAAGGGGTGTATCTGCGTCACCTTAAAGCGGATGTGCTCGATGGGAATATGGCGCGCATCATTGTGCAAGTAGGCGTTGAATCGCACGAAAATCAGGCCAAGCTCGAACGCTATTATCGCGATCTGCGCAATGACGCAGCCATTAGCAGGTATGAGATCTGGGGCTATCAGCCGGGTTTTCTTGCCCAGCAGCGCGCCAACCGTCGTTATGCAGCCGCACGCGGGAATGAGCGAGGCGACTTCATTAACCCATATTCCTTAATGGCCATGCGCAAGAGAGAGATGGTTTTCGGACGCAACACTGAAGTTGAGCTTGCACTCAACTATGTGCAATCGCCTCATCATCGTCTCATTGTGGTCACGGGGCCAAAACGCATTGGCAAGACAACTTTTCTCTATCATCTGCAAGAACAATTGACGGAGCCTGCATTGCGCAGCATTCCTGTTTATTTCGATGCGCAAGCGATTGAACCGACCGAAATGGCTTTCTGCCGCGAATTCATCAGGCTATGCGAAGAGCGAGTGCAGGAGGAGAGCAACGACACTTTCAAGCCAGACCCCATTCCACCGTCAGCGCTTGCGGAAAACCCTTTCGGATTGCTCGCTCAGCGCTTGCAGAAAATCGCTGCATGGATGGAGCAGTACCAGCGCAAACAGCAGATCGTGGTGCTCGTTGATGAATTTACCAGGTTGATGACGACTTCTGACGTATCATCCTTTTTCCGCTGTTTGCGCAGCCTTATGCGAACACAAACCGTCATGTGGATGGTGTTGTGCATTCACGAGCATGTTTGGCACGATCTCAGCGATAATCCCGGCCATGAATTGCTGCAAGAAGCGACTCTCATCACGTTGGGGCGGCTGAAAGAGGAAGCAGCACGCGAACTGATCGCTCGCCCGATGGCTCACGTGCTAACATACGCGCCCGAAGCGGTGCAGGCACTGATTGAGTTGACGGCAGGACATCCCTATTACACCCACATCCTTTGCTTTTCGGCAGTGAATGATTACCGCAAGAGCGAACAGGAGGTGGTTACAGCACATGATGTGCTGCGGATCGCAGATCGCATTATCCAGCAGCCGGGGCCATATTTCGCGCACTACCGGGCTGAACTGAGCGAACAGGAGGTGGTGTTGAGCAAGGCATTCGCCTACCTTGCCGAGACCACAAAGGAGGCAGCTTCGCATGCCGATCTTCATCGCATGTTACGGCAAAACGGCGTGATGTGTGATGAGCAAAGGTTGCGAGAAGGGCTGCGCCGCTTACACCAGGTGAGCATGATTGAAGAGTGCAGCGATCACGACCACGCGTCGATAGCAGGATATCATATGCCGGTGGGACTTTTGCGCCGCTGGCTCGCCAAAAAGTGGCACGCGAAACCCGCGAGCAACGACCAGTGGAGGGAAACTGATGACATCGTTTGAGGATACGCTGAACCCATACACACCCTTGCTGACATCCTATGACAACACGTATATCTTTGGGCGCAAGCATGAAATGGACACGGTGCTGAGGGGCATCGCCACCAGCAGCATTGTGCCGCAATCATATATCGTGCGCGGCATGCTTGGCGTTGGCAAAACCGCTTTTCTGTATCATTTACGCGACCATGCGCAAAATCCCAGTGTCGTGCAAGAGCTGACAGGCGCGCGTTTGAATCTCACCTGCGTCTACATTGACATGAAAAAAAGCTGGGCACCTGACGGTCAAGAGACAATCTGGCACGTGCTGGCGGGTGGTTTGCAAGAAGCATTGGGCAAAGATACCTATGGAGGCAATATCCTTGGTGAAGACACGAAGACCAGCCCTGATGTGTTATTCAATAGATTGTGGGCGGTTTTGAAAGACCTGGCAAAGGAGCCGGCAAAACGGCGAATTGTCTTCTTGCTGGATAACTTCGATGAATTCTTAAAATCATTAGCCAGCAGGCAGAACGATGAACGCTATTTGCGCGTGATATCGGGTCTCGCTCCCTTCGTCATCACGCTGGAGACACCGCCGGAAAAATTGTACCTCTCGTCTGAGCCTTCTCCGTTGCTGAGTGTGATGCTCTATGTCGTGCTGGATGTGCTCTTACCGTCAGCCGCGCACGACCTTGTGCGCCAACCGTTTGATAAAACAATGCCGCCGGATGAGCGGATGACCGACAAGGAGGTCGAATTCATTCTGGATATCAGCGGCTATCATCCGTTCCTGATACTCGTAACCTGCCGAGCATATTACCAGCAGTTTGTGCGTGTGTTTGAGATGGGCACTTCCTCAGCCTCTCCTCCCCCCTTGCGCCAGATCATCAAGGATCGCGATCCCCACGATCAAGAAGTCGTGGGGGTAAAGAATCGCTTCGTCGAGTTTTTGTTGCGCCGCCCTATCGCCAAAACGTTCTTAGACAGTGTTTGGAACCATTGTGACCGGCGAGATCGAGAACTGCTGAGGGGATTGGTGATCGGTCCGTCCGCTAGTGATCTGAATGACCAGCAAGAGCTTGCAGATGCACTTCAGCGCGAAGGAGAACACCTGATGGATTTGGGGATTATGAGCCAGGATATCCGCACAGGGGAATATACACTCTTTAGCCCGCTGTTTGAAGCCTATGTTCGGCAGCGACACATCCTGCGCAAGGGCACCGCCTCGCCGGTGGAAGCGCAACCGCGCCTTGACCTGATGCGCGTGCGTGACCGGCTGGGGCCGCTCGATCAAGGATTATTGACCACATTTGCTCGCAGTCCCGAACGCATCTTGACTTTTGACGAGTTGTTGCAGACTGCCTGGCAGGAGGAGGATCTCGCCAGCACGCCAAATCCGAAAAAATTGTTGGACGCCGCCATTTTTCGCCTGCGCAGAGGCATTGAGCAGGTGACCGGCATCGCGGGTAGCGGCGCAAATTATCTCTATAACATGCGCGGCGAAGGCTTCGTCTTTCTGCCGGATGGCGATCCCGTACGGTTCCTGCGCAAACGCAACGGCTGAATGGCCCATAAGCGTGGTCACGCTTCATTCCAGATCGTGGCGCAGCACCAGCATGTCGCGCAGGGGAATGCCGTTTTCACTGATGGATGGCTGGATGTAGGCAAAATAGTCACGCCGCACGTGGTCCATGCGAAAGCCGGCGCGCTGATAAAACGCTATGGTGCCGAGCGACGAATTCGCCGTGCCGACATAGAAGGCTTTCACATTTCTTTGGCGCGCTTCCGCCACCAGCGCGGCCAGCATCTGCGCGCCATACCCTCGGCGGCGCTTGTCTGATGCCACCGCGATCAGCACGATCTCGCTCTCGTTGGCATCCCAGCGCACCACCGCCGCGCCAATGACATCTTCGCCATCATGCGCCGTGTAAACGCTGTTGGCGGGATCGGCAACGGCGGAGCGCACGCGATCATCATCTTCATCGGCGTCGCGCAGCAACGGCATCAGCGACAGCGCATCAGTGGGAGCGACGGGGTGCAATGCGATCACCATGCTTCACGCATTCTCCCTCTCGACCCGCAGGATGGGGAGAGGATCAGGGGGTGGGGCGATATCCAGCAGCGCCAATTGCTGGGGCGCGTCGAGCAAAGCACGGACGGGCGCGAAGGAGCGGCGGTGCGCGGGGCAAGGGCCGAGGCGTGCCAGCGCGGCCAGGTGCTGCGCGGTGCCATACCCTTTGTGGCGGGCGAAATCATAGCCGGGGTGGGTAGCGTCCAGCGCGCGCATCATGTCATCGCGGGCGACCTTTGCCAGGATGGACGCGGCGGCGATGGTGAGCGACCGCTGATCGCCCTTGACGAGCGGCGTCTGAGGCAACGCAACATCCGGCAGGCGGATCGCGTCCAGCAGCAGCGCGTCGGGGGGAACGCTCAGTTGCGCCAGGGCAGCCATCATCGCCAGCCGTGTGGCGCGCAGAATGTTGTGGCTGTCGATGGTGGCGACATCGCTGAGGCCAATGCCCCAGGCCACCGCCCGGCGGCGAATGAGCGCGGCGAGCTTTTCGCGCCTGGCCGCGCTCAATTGCTTGGAATCGCGCACGCCGTCCAGGTCGTGCTCCACGTCGTCATCCAGGGGCAAAATGACAGCGGCGGCGACCACCGGCCCGGCCAGGCAGCCGCGCCCAACCTCATCAAGCCCCGCCACCGCCGCATAGCCCTGCTGGAAAAGGTGGCGTTCCGCAACGAGCGTTGGCGCGGACTCCCACGGACAGGGAACCGCGCCATCTTCGATTGATTTGCCCATAGCTCTATGCCCACGCAACCACAGCCCGGAGGGGTTTCTTTTGCGAGCCGGGAGGTTGAACTCCCGGCATATTGCGCCGGACGATGATCCTCTTTCCCGCTGCGCCTATCTTGCACTACAGCCCGGAGGGGTTTCTTTTCCGAGCCGGGAAGATCGTGCCCCCGCCACATCGCGCCGGACGCTCATCCCTCGCTCTTGGTTGGCACAAACGGGCGGGGCATGCCACCGCCCCTACGGAAGGATCGCCCGACTCAGCGACGCTCTTTCAGGCGAGCGGCTTTGCCGGTGAGGCCGCGAAGATAATAGAGGTTCTTGCGATGCACCACCGCATGCTTCACCACCTCGATCTTGTCGATGCGGGGCGAGTGCAGCAGGAAGGTGCGCTCCACACCCACGTTGTGAGCGATGCGGCGCACGGTGAAATGGGCGTTCAGCTTGGTGCCGTTCAGGCGGATGACGACGCCCTCGAACACCTGAATGCGCTCTTTATTGCCTTCCACCACTTTGGCGTGGACGCGCACGGTGTCGCCGGATTCGATCTCCGGAAGATCTTGGCGGAAATGTTTGGCCTCGACGGCATCGATCAAGGTGCTCATGTTGATCTCGCAATCTGTGGTTAAAGATAAAACACTGCGTCGTAGTATACCACTTGCTTTGACGGATCGCAAATCGTTAGGCCTTGTGGCACATCTATGCAGGTTCACCCCATTTCTTCATATATGGTATGCTGAATGGGAAATCATCTGTCACACAAGCCATAAAGGGACACATCCATGAAACCGCTGGTAGCTATTGTCGGTCGCCCCAATGTCGGCAAATCGACATTTTTCAATCGCATGATCGGGCAGCACCTGGCCATTGTGGAAGATCTGCCGGGGACGACGCGCGACCGCATCTATGGCGATGCCGAGTGGAACGGGCGCGAGTTCACCCTCATCGACACCGGCGGCCTGGAACTGGGCAGCGAAGATAACATCAT
Source organism: Pseudomonadota bacterium (assembly GCA_021323815.1). Classification (GTDB taxonomy): domain Bacteria; phylum Chloroflexota; class Ktedonobacteria; order Ktedonobacterales; family JACDGC01; genus JAJPKG01. The sequence continues at coordinate 4,142 of JAJPKG010000403.1, read as the reverse complement.
GTCGCGCGTGCGGGCGCAGGCGCAACTGGCCATCGAAGAGGCGGATGTCATCGTCTTTCTGGTAGATGCCAAGTCGGGCATCACCGCCGCCGACCAGGAGATCGCCGACATGCTGCGCCGCACCAAAAAGCCCGTGATTCTCGGCGTGAACAAGGCCGACAACGCTCAATTGCGCGCCGAGGCGGTGGATTTTTATCAACTGGGGATGGATGATCTCATCACCCTGTCATCGCGCCAGGGCACCGGCACCGGCGATTTGCTGGATGCCATCACCGCCGCGCTGCCTCCGCCGCAAGAGACCAGTGCAGAAGAACTGGCCCTGCCGAAATTTGCCATTGTGGGACGCCCCAACGTGGGCAAGTCGTCGCTGCTCAACGCCATCCTGGGGCAAGACCGCGCCATCGTCAGCGACATTCCCGGCACCACGCGCGACGCCATCGACACCAGAGTGCAGCATCGCGGCACCGAGATCATCCTGGTGGATACCGCTGGCGTGCGACGACGCGGCAAGATCGATCCCGGCATCGAGAAATATTCCGTGTTGCGCGCCACCCGCGCCATCGAACGCTGCGACGTGGCGCTGCTGGTGATTGACGCGACCGATGGCGTCACCGCGCAAGATACCCACATCGCCGGCATCATTCATGAAAATGCTAAAGGCGTCGTCGTCATCATCAACAAGTGGGATCTCATCCGCGAGCGGCGCGCCGCCTTCGCCGCTGCCGAGGAGGATCCGACCTTGCCGACGCCGAAGGGCGAGCTGCCGAAGGAAGCGGATGACTATCGCGAGCAGGTGCGCGACGAACTGAAATTTATTCCCTATGCCCCCATCGTCTTCTCGTCAGCCAAGACGCGCTATCACGTCGAGTCGGTGCTGGATAAAGCGCTGGAGATCGCGCAGATCCGCGAGCAGCGCGTGCCAACGGCGCGGCTGAATGAGGTGGTGCGCGAGGCCGTGCTGCGCCACCCGCCCGCGCCGATCAAAGGGCGACAACTGAAGATTTATTACGTCACCCAGCCGGAAGTCAACCCGCCGACTTTCGTCTTTTTCGTCAATGAGGCCGAGTTGGTACATTTTGGCTACGAGCGCTATCTGGAAAACCAACTGCGGCATGAATTCGCCTTTCCCGGCACGGCGATTCGGCTGGTATTCCGCACCCGTCAGTCAAGTGAGCGTGATGCCAAAGGAGGATGACTGGTATTCACTCACCCTGAGTGAAAGGGTGGTTACAATCGCGGCAGAGCGTGTTATAATGGCGGCGGCTATGGCAACATGCCGTCCGGGAAGCGCTTTTGCAATTTCACATCAACGCAGGTGGCATGGTGCAATCGATGCAACAGTGTTCCAATTGTGGCCGGGAGGTCCGCCCCGGCGACCGCTTTTGTCTGAACTGCGGCCAGCGGTTGAGTGATGGGCAATCAGGCTCCGGCACCTTCACGCCGCCCTGGGAATGGGGTCACGCGCCGCCGGAGGTGGCGAATCCCGCTTCCGCACCGCAACATTCTGTGGCCAACGCCACGCCAACTTATGATGCAATGAGGTCTACGATGTCTCAGCCACCTCGTTTTACCTGGAAGACCACCGATGGCGCGACGCATGAGTTCGAGATGACCGCGTCGGAGATCTCCATCGGTCGCGCGCCCACGTGCGATATCGTTCTCAGCGACGATCAGATGGTCTCGCGCCGCCACGCCATCGTTCGCCGGCAGGGCAATGTCGTCACCGTCGTTGATCTGGGCAGCAGCAACGGCACGCTGGTCAATGGCACCGAGATTCACGACAGCACGCAACTCAAGGACGGCGACCGCCTGACCATCGGCGATCACGACCTGATCTTCACTGCTGCGCAAGAGGGCGCGTCAACGAATCCGCAGCCCGCCGCGCCGGGTGCGCCGGTCGTCGAGACGATCCGCATCGGCGGCTCATCTATTCCGTCCGGCAATTCCGCTCCAGCTTATGCCGCGCCGTCTTATTCCCCTGCATCACAGCCTGCTGGTGATGGATTCGGCACGCCGGTCAGTGCCCCTGTGCCGCCCTCCCCGCTCTCGGCTCCCGTGCCGCCGGTTCCTGTTGCCGCGTCAACCGGCTTCGATGCCGTAGTCGAGCAAGATACCGGCGCGATGGGTTTTGCTGCTGGCCAGGCACAAAGCTCGTACGTCCACTATGTCAACGGGCAAGAGGTGGAACGCGAGGAGGCGACGCGCAACTATCAAGAGCAGGTGGTGATGGGCGGGGCGCGCGTCGCTTCCGGCCCTGTGCGCCAAGATGCCGCGTCGTTGCTGGCGCAGATCCAGGATCTGCATGCGCAACTGAGCGCCCAGGTTGCCACGGCCGATCAAGCGGTGGAAGTGGTGCGCTCCGGCGTGCGCGACGCGCTGAGCGACCTGGAAACCGCGCTGAATGCCGCGCAATCCGCCTCGCAGCAAGCTGCGCTCTCGGATCTGCGCCAGTTGGCCGATAGCGTGGGCCAATCGCCGCAAATCGATCAGGTGGCCGCGTTTGCCCGCCGGGCCGGCGAGATCCGCGATGTGCTGGCTGCCCACCAGACATTGCTTGCCGCGCTGGAAAACGTGCGCCGCCAGTTGCAAGATGTGGTTACGCGCTAGGGCATGTCTCACCCCCCGGCTCCCTCTCCATCCGTGGATGGAGAGGGGATTTTTCTGCTCACGGGGTTCTTGCGCATAACCTGGCATTTTCGCGTGACGGCTTGACGCTGGCAAGGTGTCATGATACAATGTCTACAGCTTCGCCCCCTTTTGTTGATGGAGCGAGAAGCAAGCAGTATGGCGACATAGCCAAGTGGTAAGGCAGAGGTCTGCAAAACCTCCATCGCCGGTTCGAATCCGGCTGTCGCCTCCCAAGTTTTATAACTCTAGGCGTAGAGCGGTCTCAACGGTCCTTCTCCTCTTCGAGAATGGCCGTTTTGGCGTCTTATAGACCTCCATACCGATACATTTCAGACCTCTACCTATAGGTGAAATGCATTGGTAGTATAACTGTTCTTTCTCCAAACAGCAAGACAAGAATAAACGCATGTGATATACTACGCTTAATAGGCTTCAATGAAAGGAATAGAATGAGCAATCAAACTAATCCCCAAGGCACGGAATATCCTAGCCTCAACCTCGCATTCGAAATGACAAAAGAGCAGTTAAGCTACCAGCCGAGCATAGTGGATGCTTTAGATAGCAAAGCAAATTTCACTCTAAGTTCAGCAACCGTACTAACAATAGCAGCGACAGTTTTTAGAGGTACATTCTTTGCACAAATGAATTCTGCGTTAACCGATGTAATAGAACTCGTTCTTCTAGTTTTGTATGCAATAATTTTATTCTGTTCATATCAAGCCTACTGTTTAAGGCCGTATACTTCTGTTCCCCATCCAGCCAAATTTGAAAAGTATCTTCGAGAAAACGAGGAGTATACTAAAGGTGTGCTGTACAGCACAATGGTAGATGCTTTCGAGAAAAACGAAGGCACAATTAATAAAAAGAGCAAGTGGGCTACCTTGGCGATGAGTGGGTTAATCATCGAGGGTGCAATAACTGCACTCACAACGTTACTGCAAGTTTGGCGTTGACATCAAGAAAGGACAACAAATGAGCAACAACAACGAAAATCAGCAGCCACAGACGCAGCCTTCAAGCCAACAACCTTCAAGTCAGGGGCAAGAAACCCCAGTGAGGATGGTAGAAGGGATTTCCCAATCTAGAACATTCCCTCCGGATAGGGATTTCGATTACACTTACAAGAAAAGCGAAAATCCCCCACAAAAGAAAGGAAAATAAAACAACCGCAAGGAAACAAACAGAGGGGAAATTCTCCCCTCTACATTATGCAGACCTAGCCAGCATTCGATGATGAATGGGCGCATAGCCAGCAAGAAGTAATAGTCTATTTGCTTGTGATACTGGCAAGCTGAATGCAGCCAGTAACAACGCTATGAGCGTATCACGTTCAGGCGAGCGTTTACCATGTTCTAAGCGTGTCACATATGCAACCGAAAGCCCGGCAAGGTCCGCAACTTCTTGCAGGGTCAATCGCTGCATCTCGCGCAATCGGCGAAGCGCCGAAGCTACATCGGCTACTGACTGCATCCATTGGACAAATTGCTCGTCCGTCATCCCGCTTCCCCCTCTCT
>JAJPKG010000238.1 GCA_021323815.1 Pseudomonadota bacterium | reverse complement strand
GAGCCGGGGAATTCTATTCCCCGGCTAGTCATCGACAGCGAGTGCCACTGCCACAACGGCCACAACGGCGGCTTACTTTTTCGAGCCGGGGAATTCTATTCCCCGGCGGCCTATACCCCCAGCGACAGCAGTTGCCCGCCGTCGGCGACGATGGTCTGGCCGGTGGTGAAGTTGCTGGCGGGGCTGGCGAGATAGAGCGCCAGCGCGGCGATTTCTTCCACGGTGCCCATGCGCTTGGCGGGGGTGTGGGCGATCACGGCATTGTTAAGCGCCTCGTTTTCCCAGATGGCGCGGCTGAACTGCGTTTTGATGAAGCCGGGCGCGATGGCATTCACCTGGATGTTTTGCGGGGCCAGTTCCACCGCCAGCGTCTGTGTCAGCATGATCACCGCCGCTTTGGTGATGCCATATAGCCCCATGCCGGGCTGCGGGGCCAGACCGGCCACCGAGGCGATGTTGATGATCTTGCCGCCCCCGCGCGTCGCCATCGCCGGCACCGCCGCCGCGCTCAGCCGATAATAGCCGCGCAGGTTCACATCAATCGTCTTATCCCACATGCTCTCTTCGCTGGTCAGCAACGGGCCGAAGTGCGGATTCGTCGCGGCATTGTTCACCACGATATCGACGCCGCCATACGTGTCGGTGGCGCGCTGCACCAGGGCTGCAATCGCTGCCGCGTCGCCCATGTGCGTGGCGACCGCCGTTGCCGCGCCGCCACTCGCGGTGATGGATTCCGCGACCGCTGCCAGTGGCTCGGCTTTGCGGCTGGCCAGCACTACCTTCGCCCCCGCCTGCGCAAACATGCGGGCGATGGCCTCGCCGATGCCGCGCGACGCGCCGGTGACGATGGCGACTTTCTCGTTCAGCGAAAAGACATCCATTGATTGGCTCCTTGTCTGTTGATGTCATTCTAGCATACAATAACCGCAGTATACGGCATGATCTTGCCGCACTGAAAGAGCTACCCTGCCAACAGCCCGGAGGGCGTCTTTTTCGAGCGAGGGAGCTTTAGCCTCTTGCGTGCATGCCAGAGCGAGGATATCCAGGAGTCTTTCCTATGCGCATCGTGTGTATCGGGGGTGGCCCCGCCGGCCTCTATTTCGCCGCGCTGGCGAAGATGGCGCGCCCGCAAGACGAGATCACCGTGATCGAGCGCAACCGGGCGAATGACACCTTCGGCTGGGGTGTCGTCTTTTCTGATCAGACGCTGGGCAATCTGGCCCAGGCCGACCCCGTCACGCACGCGCAGATCTTGGATAGCTTCAATCACTGGGATGACATCGAGGTGCATTTCAAGGGGCGCACCATCCGTTCCGGCGGGCACGGCTTCTGCGGCATCGGGCGCAAGCACCTGTTGAATATCTTGCAGGCGCGTTGCCGCGAGGTGGGCGTGGAGTTGATTTTTCAGCATGAAGTCAGCGATCTCGCCCCCTATGCCGACGCCGACCTCATTGTGGCATGTGACGGCGCGAACAGCCAGATCCGCCGCGCCTACGCCGAATTTTTCCAGCCGCGCATCGAGACGCGCCACAACAAATATGCCTGGTTCGGCACGCATAAACGCTTTGCGGCGTTCACTTTCGCCTTCGAGGAGACAGAATGGGGCTGGTTCCAGGCGCATGCCTATCGCTTTGACCGCGACACCAGCACATTCATTGTGGAAACCACCGAGGAAAACTGGCGCGCCGCTGGACTGGACCACATGAGCGCGGACGAGGGCGTGGCGTGGTGCGAGCGCCTTTTCGCTCCCTATTTGGATGGCGAACCGTTGCTGAACAATGCCAAACATCTGGCCTCGCCCTGGATCGCCTTCAACCGTATCAGCAACAAGCACTGGACGCACGGAAATATCGTGCTGCTGGGCGACGCCGCGCACACCGCGCACTTTTCCATCGGCTCCGGCACGAAGCTGGCAATGGAAGATGCCATCGCGCTTGCCCGCGCCCTGGCGGGCATCCGGGCGATGGGAGGGAGCCAGGGCGCGATGAATCGCGCCCCTACGGATCTGCAAGAGGCGCTGCGGATATATGAAGATGAGCGCACGGTGGAAGTGCTGCGCTTGCAGCACGCCGCACACAACAGCATGGACTGGTTCGAGCACGTCAAGCGTTACGCTGTGCTGCCGCCGGAACAGTTCAGCTATAGCCTACTGACGCGCAGCCAGCGCATCTCGCACGAAAATCTGCGCCTGCGTGACCCGCACTATGTCGCGGAATTAGAGGCGTGGCTCGCGGAGCGCAGCCATCTGCCGCCGCGTCCCATCCCGCCGATGTTCACGCCCTTCCAATTGCGCGACCTCACCGTGCCGAACCGCGTCGTTGTCTCGCCGATGGCGATGTATTCCTGTCACGACGGCACGCCGGATGATTTCTATCTGGTGCATCTGGGCAGCCGGGCGCACGGCGGCGCGGGACTGGTTTTCACCGAGATGACGTGCGTTTCCGCCGATGCGCGCATCACCCCCGGCTGCGCGGGGATGTATCGCCCCGAACATCAGGCGGCATGGCGGCGCATCGTGGACTATGTGCACACGCGCACGCCGGCCAAGATCGGCCTTCAGCTCGGCCACGCGGGACCAAAAGGCTCGACCCAGCTTGGCTGGCACGAGATCGATGAGCCGTTGCCGGACGGAAACTGGCCGCTGATCGCGCCGTCACCCATTCCCTATGGCCCGCGCAATCAGGTGCCGCGCGAGCTGACCCGCGCCGACATGGATCGCGTGCGGGATGATTTCGTCAGCGCGGCGCGCATGGGGGCCGCTTGCGACTTCGACATTCTGGAATTGCACTGCGCGCATGGCTATCTGCTATCCAGCTTCATCTGCCCGCTCACCAACAAGCGCACGGATGAGTATGGCGGCTCGCTGGCGAACCGTTGCCGCTTCCCGCTGGAAGTGTTCGCAGCGCTGCGCGAGGTGTGGCCGCAGCACAAGCCGATGGCGGTGCGCATCTCGGCACATGACTGGGCACCGGGTGGCAATACTCCCGCCGACGCGGTGGAGATCGCTCGTCTCTTCAAGGCGGCGGGGGCGGATCTCATCGATGTGTCATCCGGCCAGACGACGCGCATGGCGAAGCCGGAATATGGCCGCATGTATCAGACGCCCTTCGCCGACCAGATCCGCAACGAGATCGGCATGGCGACGATGGCGGTGGGCGCGATCTTCGAGCCGGACCACGTCAACAGCATCATTGCCGCTGGCAGGGCGGATCTCTGTGCCATTGCGCGCCCGCACCTGGCCGATCCCTATTGGTCATTGCACGCCGCCGCGCACCTGGGCTATCACGACATGCCCTGGCCCTCCCAATATCTCAACGGCAAGGCGCAGTTGGAACGCAACCTGGCGCGGGCGCAGCAACAGCAATGAGGGATGCGTGCCGGGCGCGAGCCGCCGGGGCAAGATGGGTGCCGGGCACGAGCTGCCGGGGGCAAGATGCGCGCCGGGCATGAGCCGCCGGGGGCAAGATGCGCGCCGGCCAGCGCCCGCGACGACCTGCTGCGCGTGTTGCGCGCGAGACCAGCGGCGAGGCCCCGCGCGTGGACCCGCAGCAGGTGGCGGAGCTGGAGACTGCCCGCGATCTGGCGAACTAGGTGAACGCGGAAATTGCTGCGCAGCACTCGCTCACGTCCGCGAAGATTTCGCGCGGGGCGGTGACGCTGCCCGGCAACGAACGCGACGCCGCGCT
>JAJPKG010000079.1 GCA_021323815.1 Pseudomonadota bacterium | reverse complement strand
GCGGCGGCGATGCTGCTGGAATTGTTCGCCACCAACGCCGCGCTGGTGACCGGAGCATTCCTGCTGTTTGGCCTCAGCACATCGGCCATCCAACTGGCACAGCTCTCGTTCGTGGTGGAATTTGGTCCACCGGAGCGTCGCCCCACGTATATCGGCCTGGCCTTCTTGCTCTATACGCCGCTGGCGGTGCTTGGCCCGGTGCTGGGCGGCATCATCGCGGACCGCTGGGGGTATGCGCCCGCGTTCTTGCTGGCGGCGGTGGTGGGCCTTGCGGCGACCTGCGCCTTTGGCTTGTGGGTGCGCGATCCGCGCCCGCGCGCCGCTTTCCCTGCGATGGCGGCAGAGGAGTGATCACGTGAGCATCCATGACGATATCGAGCGGGTCTTGATCGATGCCGCCACCTTGCAGGCGCGCATCGCGGAACTGGGCGCGCAGATCGCCCGCGACACCGGCGGGGAACCGGTCTTGCTGGTGGGCATTCTCAAGGGCGCGGTGCTGTTCCTGGCCGATCTCGCCCGCGCCATCGACGCGCCGGTGGAACTCGATTTCATGGCCGTCTCAAGCTATGGCAACACCATGCAGTCGCAGGGCCGCGTGCGCATCCTGAAAGATCTGGATGACGCCATTTCGGGCAAGCACGTGGTGCTGGTGGAAGACATCATCGACACCGGGCTGACCATGAGCTATCTGCTGGATCTGCTGCGCCAGCGCGGTCCGGCGTCTTTGCGCGTCTGCGCCCTGCTGGATAAACAGAAGCCGCGCGCCCGCCACATAACAGTGGACTACATCGGTTTCCCCATCGAGAATGCCTTTGTCGTCGGCTATGGGCTGGACTTCGCCCAGCGTTACCGCAACCTGCCCTATATCGGCGTGCTGAAGCCGGAAGTGTACCAGGGGAGGAAGAACGCCGGGGGATAGAATCCCCTAGCGCGAAAAACGAAGCCCTAATGGGCCGTGGGGGAACGTTATGAATGGCAATGTGATCGGCCACCCGCGAAGCGCGTCCGACCGCAGCCGATGGGGCTTTCTTTTCCGAGCCGGGAGGTTTAGCTCCCGGCGGGTGCGCCCGGCGCGATCTCATCTCCCCGCATGCGCGCCCGGCGCGATCGCATCTCCCCGCATGCGCGCTCAGCGCGCCCACAGCCCCGGATGGGGCTTTCTTTTCCGAGCCGGGAGGTTTAGCTCCCGGCATGCGCGCCCAGCGCGATCGCATCTCCCCGCATGCGCGCTCAGCGCGCCCACAGCCCCGGATGGGGCTTTCTTTTCCGAGCCGGGAGGTTTAGCTCCCGGCATGCGCGCCCGGCGCGATCTCATCTCCCCGCATGCGTGCTCAGCGCGCCCACAGCCCCGGATGGGGCTTTCTTTTCCGAGCCGGGAGGTTTAGCTCCCGGCGGGTGCGCCCGGCGCGATCTCATCTCCCGGCGGGCGTGGCACACGGTGTTCGCGCTATTTTATAAGACGGCTTCAATCCCTCGCGCTCCTGCATCAATGCCCAATCAGCGCCCGTAACTTCTGCATGGCCTGTTGCGGCGTCTCGCGGTCGTTATAGATGGCGGAGCCGGCCACCAGCACATTTGCGCCCGCCACAACGGCCTGTACGGCGGTGCCTTCGTGGATGCCGCCGTCTACCTCGATGTCGCGCGTCAGGCCGCGCTGGGTGAGCATCTGGCGGATCTGCGTCACTTTGGTGAGACATTCGGGGATGAGTGCCTGGCCGCCAAAGCCGGGATGCACCGTCATCACCAAAATCAGATCGGCGTCATCCAGATAGTCTGCCACAGCCGTCGCGGGGGTTTCGGGGCTGATGGCCAGGCCCGCTTTCGCGCCGTGCTGGCGAATGTAGTTCAACAGCGGGCGCGGATCGGGCAGCACCTCACGATGCGCGATGATCACATTGGCCCCCGCGCGCAAAAAGTCATCCACGTAGCGCGCCGGATCGGTGATCATCAGGTGTGCTTCGATGGGCAGCGTGGTGGAACGGCGCACGGCCTCAACCCCCAGCGTGCCGATGCTGATGTTGGGGACGAAATGCCCATCCATCACATCCACCTGGATGCGATCGGCCCCTGCCTCGGCGACGGCTTTCACCTGCTCGCCCAGACGCGTGAAATCGGCGGAAAGGATCGAAGGTACGATGAGCGCCATGATGATGCTGCTCCTTTAAGACAAAAAAGGACGAGAACGCGAAGGCCGCGAAGACGAAGAAGAGACGCGAAGAACCAAAAGATGTGATAGGTAAAAATCCTTCGTGTTTCTTCGCTTCCTTCGTGAGCTTCGCGTCTCGTCTTCTGCGCGTCTCGTCTTATTATAAATGCAAATCGCCCGCTGCCGCCATATCCAGCAGCCAGAGCAGTTGGCCTTGCGTGGGGATGACGCGCTGCGCGGGCAAGCGATCATCCGGGTTGGCGGGAACCTCTTCCAGCACGCGCGCGACGATGCCCGCTTTGTCGGCTTTGTTGACCAGGAAAGCCACCACCGCACCAGCGCACAGCACCGGCAGCGTGAGCGAGATGCGGTCCACCGGCGGCGGGGGATAACTGTCATGCGGCACGCCGACCACCAGGCGATCGGTAATGTTCAATTGAGGGATGCCGGGGAAGAGCGAGGCCACGTGGCCATCAGGCCCCAGCCCCAGCAAGATGAAGTCCATGCGCGGCAGGGCCGGCGGTTCCGGGGGCGACACCGGCTCCAGGCCGAAACTGCGGCGCAGTTCTTCTTCATAGCTGCGCGCGGCACCATCACGCGCATCCTCGCCGCGCATGCGATGCACCTGTTGCGGCGGGATGGGCACGTGACTGAGCAGTGCCTCGTTCGCCATGCCATAATTGCTGAGCGGATCGGTTGGCGGCACGCAGCGTTCGTCGCTGAACCAGATGTGTATCTGCGACCAACTCAGTTTGTCGCGATAGTCCGGCGAGGCCAGGAGATGATAGAGCGCTTTCGGCGACGACCCGCCCGTGAGCGTCACATCCGCGCGCCCACGCGCCGCGATGGCCTCGCCCACAACCTGCACCAGCAAATCTGCCGCCGCCTTCGTCAACATCTGCTCATCAGGGCTGATACGGACCGCGCCGCTTTCGCTCGTCATTGCTTGCCTCCCTTGACATGATCGGGTCGCACGAGCGGTTTGGCCGCCAGCAGGGCCGCTTCAAACACGGGATCATGACTGAAAATATTCAGTTGCGCGTGCAGCAAGCCCGTTTCGCTGATGGGTGCCAGCGGGGAACGGCGCTGCGGCATGGACTCGCCTTCGGCCACAACGACGGTTGTCGCGTTCTTGAGGTCATCCTCGCGCAACACGGTGAAGGTCGCCGTCTTGCCGCCCGCCAGCCGCGACTGGATGTTGACGCGCATCAGCGCGCCCACACCGACGCACGGGGTCACTTCCACCTGCCCTTGCTCGTTGACTTCCGTGCAGTCGCCTTCGGGAGTCACGTTCAGCATGGGCCACATGGCGCTGGACATCGCCCACCAGTCTTTGGTCTCATTCACCACTTTGGGGGCGATCTCGATGGTGACCGGCGCGCCAGCTTGGGTGCGCAAGCCGACGGTGCTGACACCGTCCGGCGCGTGATGCGTCGTCAGCGTTTGCCAGCGCAGCCGCGAGGCGAACCATCCGGCAAAAAGATCGGCCTGGGCATGATTCGCCCGCTGGCCCTGCTCCACGGCATATTCGATCTCGATGCGCTGAATGTTGTCGAGATAGGGCCGGAACCTGGGCGCATCGAAAAACTGCGCCACCAGCTCGCGCCAGGGGTGCAGGCGGCTCCAGTTGAAATCGCTGAAGGCCGTGCGGTTGGCCTGATGCTGCACCATCTCCGCCAGCCGCGTCAGGTCCGCGCCGGGCTGGGTGAAATCAGCGCTATCGACAATCACGCGGTCGCTGATGTCGATCAGGTTTTGCACCAGATCGCCGGTCGGCATGCCGTCGGTCCACCAGACAAAGACCGGCAATTCCGTCAGCAACAGGGGCAGCACAACGCCGGCCAAATGGCGCGTCGTTTCGCCCCGCGCGTGGATCTTGATCTGTTCGGAACACGTTTGGCCGCTGCCCAAATGGGCCACGTGGCAATGCAGCGACACTTCGGCTGTCAGGGGGCCGGCAGGCTGATCCGGCTCGGCTATCAGGATGAGGGAGCGTGAAGGATGCTGGCCGGTGAGACCTTCCACGGCGCGACCGACACGCGCGCCCTGGTCGCTGCCGCGCGCATAGGCCACCAGGGTCATCACGCTGCTGCGCACGGCCACCTGGCCGCCCAGGTT
>JAJPKG010000274.1 GCA_021323815.1 Pseudomonadota bacterium | reverse complement strand
CCGTGTGCAATTCCGCAACCGCACCATATCGTAAACTCCCTGTGTTAAGTATCTGTTATCAATGTTAAAGTTGTGTTATCCGGTTCCACAGTGGTGATTAGCCGTCATTTCGACTGAATTGGATTGAACAGATAATCGCCCTCTATGAAACGAGCGAACGCAGCAAGAATATGTTATGATGAAGCGATCATCTGTATTGCTAAGGATCTGTGGCATGTCTGGAGCATTCTTTGCGATTCTTTGTCTCGGCGTGGCGGTGCTGGCGCTGTGGTATGCCTGGCGCGAGCGGCTGGTGGCGCAGCAGGCATTGCAGCGCACTGACCGGCGGATCGCCCCTGCCGGCGAGATCGACCGGCTGATCCGCACCCTCATCGAGGCCATTCCGCGCCCGGTGTTTCTCACCACTGCCGACCGCGTCATCTTGCACGCCAATCTGCCGGCACTGTATATGGTGGAATTGCCGCGCGAGCGCGTCATCGGGCAAGTGCTGGCAAAGGTTTTTCAAGATTATGAGACCACGCAGATGCTCATCGCCGCCGCCGAGACCGCCGCGCCGCAAGAGCGCACCATCACGCGCACAGCGGATCGCGTCACCTGGCACATCACCGTGCAGCCGTTGATCTTGCCGGGAGCCGGCGCGAGGGATGAACACAGCGTCTCGCATCTGCTGCTATTTATCGACGACGAGACACAGTTGCGCTATCTGGAAAAGGTGCGCAAAGATTTCGTCGCCTCGGTCTCGCACGAATTGCGCACGCCGCTGGCCTCGGTGAAACTGCTGTCAGAGACGCTGGCTGACACCCTGGAAAGCGATCCGGCAGAGGCGCGGCGCATGACCGAGCGCATTGCCGGGGAAGTCGATCATCTCACTGGGCTGGTGGACGATCTGCTGGAACTCAGCCGCATTGAGTCGGGGCGCATCAAGCTGGAACTGGAGCCGACAGACATCAGCGGCGTGCTGGAAGTGGCGGCGGAGCGCATGGCTCCCCTGGCGCAAGAGCGCAACATCTGCCTGAGCGTGGAAGCCACCGAAGGATTGCCGGAAGTGCAGGGCGACGCCGAACGCATCGGCCAGGTGCTGATCAACCTGATCCATAATGCCATCAAGTTCACACCGGATGGCGGCAGCATCACCCTGAGCGCGGAATTGATCACGCCGCAGGATCATCGCGTGACGCTGGTGCCGCGCCAGGCCGGTCAACTGGTGCCGCAGCCCATCACCTCGCCGATGGTGCTGGTGCAGGTGCGCGACACCGGCGTGGGCATCGACGAAGAAGATCTGCCGCGCGTCTTCGAGCGCTTCTTCAAGGCCCGCGATCTGCCCAACCGCGAGCGTGCCCGCCAGCAGCGCCCGGCAGGACTGCCCGGCCATTACGGCGGCACGGGGCTGGGGTTGTCCATCGCGCGTTACATTGTGGAAGCGCATCACGGGCAGATCTGGGCCGAAAGCCAACTGGGGCGTGGCAGTGTGTTTTCTTTCACCTTGCCGCTGGCCAATCGTCTGGGATAAGCTATGCAGAAAACGAGATGAGGACGCGGTTATGTCATCGATCTCATTTGATCGGGCGGTGGACTATTACGATGCCACGCGGGGCTATCCACCGGGGGTTGCCGAGCAGGTGGCAGATGCCATTGTGGCGGCAGCCGGCGCGACGCCGGAGTCGCGCTTTCTGGAACTGGGCATCGGTACCGGGCGCATTGCCTTTCCCTTGATTGCGCGTGGCTATGACTACAGTGGCATTGATCTCTCTGAGCCGATGATGGCGCAACTGCGGGCGAAGGTGGTGGACTACGCGAAGGCGCACCCGCAAGCGTCCCTGCGACTGGATCTGCGCCAGGGGGATTCGACGCGGTTACCGTATGCCGACAACAGCTTTGATGTCGTGCTGACGGTGCATGTGCTGCACCTGATTCCCAACTGGCAGCAGGCCATTCAGGAAGCCGTGCGCGTGCTGAAGCCGGGGGGCATCTATCTCAATGGCGCGGATGATGCTATGCAGACCGGGGGCCATTATACGGTGCAGAAAATGTGGTTCGCCATCATCCAGCGCCTGGGGTATGACACTGGGCAGATGGGAATGGGCGGGTTCGCCACCGGCGACGCCATCTTTCACTTCCTGCAAGAGCGCGGGCTGCGTCCTGAATTGCTGCGCACCGTCATCTGGCAGATCAGCGAGACGCCGCGCCAGGCGGTGGAATACATCGCCAAGCGCCTCTGGTCGCGCACGTGGGTTGTGCCCGACGAGATCTTCGCTGAATCCGTCACGTTGCTGCGTGCTGAAGCCGTCGAGCGTTTTGGCGATGCCTTTGATACCCCAGAGCAACGCACGATGCAGTTTGTGCTGCAACGCGCCGTGAAGGGCACGTAACTCGTGTTCGGTTCATGCACGGAAAAAGACCTCGAACGGCCCAAAGACGTCGATCCCTTCTACCGTGTCGAAAATGGCGATGCCGACGGTCTGCATGGCGGCTCGCTTTCCTCACATGCCGGGCGGGCCGGCCAGCGTGCGCATGCCGATCTGGCGCGGCGTCGCCTCTTCGCCGAGCACGCGCACAACGATGGCGCTGATGTTATCGACGCCGCCGTTGGCATTTGCCTCGGCCACCAGCGCCTGGCTGAGCGTGTGCAGATCGCGATGCGTGCGCAGTAATTCTTCCAGGCGCGGGTCGCGCACCATCTCCCACAGGCCGTCGGAACACAGCAGCAATTGGTCGCCGGGCTGCAAGACGACATTGAAGGTATCAACCTGCACATCCTCTTGCTCGCCCAAGCTGCGATAGATCTGGCTGCGCTTGGGGTGGGTATAGATGTCGTCGGGTTGGATGATGCCGGCGGCGACCAGGCTGGCCACCACTGAGTGGTCCGCTGTGATCTGGCGCAGGGGCAAATGCGGTTGTAGGTGATAGGTGCGGCTGTCGCCCACATTGACGATGAAGGCCATGTCACCCGCCACCAACGCCGCTGTCACCGTCGTTCCCATGTCGGAATGCTGGCGCGTGTTGCGATAATGCAGCGTGCCGTTAGCGTGCTCCACGCCGGATTTCAAGAGATCCAGCATGGCCTCGTCATCCAGCGGTTCGCCGCCCAGCAAGGGCTGCAAGATATGCTCCGCCATCACGCGGATCGCCTCGGTGCTGGCTTCGCGGCCAAACTGATGACCGCCCATGCCGTCGGCGACGATAAACAGGCCAAAGGCTTGCGGCGCGTTGTCGTGCAGCCGCGCGCCCTGCACCGCCAGAATGGCATCCTGGTTGGGGGCCTCACGCCGCCGCACGCCGGGATCGGTGATGCCCACCGCTTGCAATCCCAGGCGTTGCGCCACGCGCGCCTGTGGCAGTGGCAGCGTTGGGCGGCTGACGGTGGACTTCCATCCTGGCGGCAGCTCGCGCGGATCGGCGCGGCGCTCGACCTGGCCATTCTTGATGGCCGGCGCTTTCGCTGTGATGTCGG
>JAJPKG010000434.1 GCA_021323815.1 Pseudomonadota bacterium | reverse complement strand
TGAACCGGCGACAACACCATGAGGAAGGGAAATGGAGAAAAAGGCGGAGAGGCTCCAGGAGCAAGGCGAAACGGAGGACTGGAGCCTCACCTGCGGAATGTTGCGGTGCCACAACACACTTCTATTGTGCGGCCATACGCGCGAAAACACCAGTGACAAACCAAGCAAAACCGGCGTCTCCTTACACTCTCCTTACAATATCGTCAAGTGCTGGTTCAGCGGTGCCCGTGACAAATCTGTAACGAAATCGCCACATCTTTTCCCTGGTTCCGTCATATTCCCCTTCTATACTAAACACTGTCTGGGTGAGCAATGCCACCTGACGTCAGGAAACGAGGGATTTCATCATGCAAAATGATCTGCCATCACCCATTGATGATGCACATCCGGCAACGCCGCTCGCCGTGCCGCCGCAGCAGATCACGCGAACCACGCGCTTTTGGGGGCGCTTTCTGGGCTGCCTGGGCGTGTTCATGCTCATCGGGGTCATCCTCACCGGCATCAGCGGTGCCATCGCCTTCAACCTCTATCGCCAGCCGCCGGTCACCAGCGACAGCACGCAGAGCTTCGCAGTCGGCAACACGCCACATCTGGTGGTGAATGGTTCTGCGGGCAATGTGCGTTTCATCGCCGGCGCGGGAAACACCGTAACCGTGCAGACGCATAAAATGGCGCGGGCGCTGACGCATGACGCTGCTGTGAAACTGCTGAACGATATTCACATCAGCATCACCCAGACCGGCGACACCATCATGATAACTGATACAGCACATGATACCTGGCAATTCTTCGGCTTCAGCCAGCGTGAAGTCGATTTCACCATCACCCTGCCGGCCCAGAGCGCCATTGATGCCACCTTGAGCGCGGGAAACCTGAGCGTGACAGGCGTGACGGGTCAGGTGAACATTCAGGAATCCGCCGGCAACGTGCAGTTGCAGGATGTCACGCTCACCGGCGCATCGCAGGTGCACGAAAGTGCGGGCAATATCACCATCAATGGCCAGTTGGCGACAGGGACGACGCTTGATCTGGAAAACAGCGCCGGCGATATCACCTTTGACGGCGCGCTGGCAACGCACAACACGCTGAGCGTGCATGAAAGCGCAGGTGACGTGCGCCTGACGCTGCCACAGGCTACCTCGGCGCATCTCGACGCCCGCGTGAGCGCCGGCAGCATCCACATCAACGGCTGGCCGATTTCCATCACCAGCAATGGCGCGAGCGCCTCGGCTTCCGGCAACACCCAACAGGCGGATAGCGTTCCCGCCAACACCATCACGGTGGAAAACAGCGCTGGGGATATCATCATCAACGCAGCATAGAGCAGAGAGGGAAAGAAGCAGTGTTTGCCACGACAACACAACGGACGACTCGCGATGGAGAGATCGGATCGACGCTGGTACAGGTGGAACATCTGACGCGCGCCATCACCACGCGAGCGCAAACGACAACCATTCTAGATGATGTCACCTTCACTGTGCCGGCGCAGAGCCTGTTCGCCATCAACGGTCCATCAGGATCAGGCAAATCGACACTGCTGAATATGCTGACGGGCATCGACCGGCCCACCAGCGGGAGCGTGATCTTCGGCGGCGCGGAACTGCGGGCGAAACGCGAGAGCGCGCTGGCAAAGTGGCGCGGCAAGCATGTGGGCATCGTCTTCCAATTCTTTCAACTCATCCCCACGTTGACGGCGCAAGAAAACATCTTGCTGGCGTTGGAACTGTGCCAGGGCAACGGGCTGCCGCGCCGGCTGTGGCGCAAGCGCGCGCTGGAATGCCTGGAGATGGTGGAACTGGGGCCATTGGCGCACCGGTTGCCCAGCGAGCTTTCCGGCGGGCAGCAGCAGCGAGTGGCCATCGCTCGCGCCCTGGCAAACGATCCGCCGGTGCTGATCGCCGACGAGCCGACCGGCAACCTGGATTCACACAGCGCCATCCAGGTGTTCGATCTGCTCGCCGGCCTGACGCAGCGCGGCAAAACCGTGATCTATGTGACGCACGATCCACGCCTGGCCGCTCGCGCCAATGCGCGCATCGAACTGCTGGATGGGCGCATCGTGGGGCAGCACGGCGCGCAGGCTGTCATCACCGGCACGACGGGAGGCAAGTGATGCGCGGTTTCAATGCTCTCACACACAAAGCCCTGGCGGATGTGTTGCGCCGCCCGGCGCGCTCGCTGCTGGTGATCCTGGGCATCACCATCGGCGTCTTTGGGCTGACGGCTATCAATGTCGCCAACGATACGGTCTATGGCGCGCTGGCCTATAGCCAGAGCAAAACCAATGTCGCCAATGGGACCTTTCAGGTAGCGAAGGTCTCGCCCGCCATTCTTCCCTCGCTCACCAGCATCCCGCACATCCAGCGGGCGCAGGTCGCCACGCTCTTTTTCACGCGCTGGCAGGTGAGCACGGGCCACGTGAACATCGACATCTACGCGTATCCCGACGAGCAGCACATCGCGCTGGACGCCTTTCAGGTGACGCAAGGTCGCTTGCCGGGGCCGGGCGAGATCGTCATGGATTTCACTGATAGCAGCCTGCAAGCGGTCCACGTCGGCGACACGGTGACGGTGGATACCCCCGGCGGCCCCGCAGCGCTGCGCGTCGTCGGCCTCTCGCGCACGCTCGGCGCGGAAGGCGCAGGGATCTCGTCGCGGGCGGTGGGCTATATGCGCACCGATGCGCTTGACCAGCTCGCGGGCCTGACGCAGCCCAATCTGGTGCAGATCCAGATCGAGCAGACTGATCAGGCGACAATGAACGCGGCCTTCAAGGCGGCATATGCCACGTTGCGAGCGCACGGCGTGCAGGTGCAGGGCTATAATTATGATTATCAGCCATTCGGCGCGGGGCCGCTGCCGGGGATCTTCGCAGTGATGCGCGTGCTGTCGCTGGTGGCGCTGCTGCTGACCGCGCTGCTCATCATCAACACCGTGACGACCCTGGTCGCCGAGCAAACCCGCATTATTGGTACCATGAAGGCTATCGGCGGCACGCGCGGCAAGATCGTGCGCGGCTATCTCACCTCGGTGGCGCTCTACGGCATCACCGGCACCGTGCTGGGTTTGGCGCTGGGCCTGTGGGGCGGCCAGGCCTTCGCCGCATACATCGCTACCTTGATCATTCTGGATCTCGGTCCTTTCACGCTCAGCCCAGCGGCGATCATCACCAGCCTGGCGGTTGGTTTGGTCGTGCCCATTCTGGCAGCGCTGGCTCCATTGTGGGCGGGAACCGCCGTGACGGTGCGCGAGGCCGTTTCCGGCTATGGCATCAGTGCGGGCAATGGGAAATATAGTGGGGCGCGCCGCATCGGCGGCATGCCGCAGACGGTGCTGATGGGCTTGCGCAGCGTCTTTCGCCGTCGCGGGCGCGCAGTGCTGACGCTGGTGGCGCTGACGCTGACCGGCACGGCTTTCATGGCCATTGCCACCACCAGCACTTCGGTTGATCGCACGTCAGCGCAGATCTTTGGCGAGCATACCTATGATATCGTGCTGAACGTGAACAAGCCGCAGCCGGTGGCGAAAATGGATGCGCTGCTGAGCGCGCTGCCCAACGTCGCCCACGTGGAAGAATTCGACAGCGACGGCGTGCTGATGAATGGCAAGGTGCTGGGCATCGAAGGTTTGGAGCCGGATACGCAGATCTACAAGCCGGATGTCGTCGCCGGCACGTGGCTGACGGGCAACACGCCTTATCAGATGGTGATCGCAGATCTGGTGGCGCAAAATCTGCACAAGCACGTGGGCGATACGCTCACCACCAGCCTGCCCACCAACACCCAAACCTGGACCATCATCGGCATCGTGCATGATCCCGACAGCGGCACCGGCTACATTGGCTCAACGTTTGTGACCCTGCGCGATTTGATCGCGTTTAACCAGCAGCCGCCGGGCCTCAGCAGCAGTTTTGCCATCCTGTGTCAGGATCGCTCCACCGATGCGGTCAATCAACTGGCGACAACGGTGGATCAACGCCTGAGCGGACAGGGGCTGGCTCCCGACATCACCACGCGCCAGCAACAGATGCAGCGTTCCAACGGGCAATTTCAGATCCTCTTCGGCATCCTCTATGGCGTGGCGGGGATCGTGGCGCTAGTGGGCATCCTGGGGCTGGCGAATACGCTGACGACCTCAGTGCTGGAACGCCGCCGCGAGATCGGCATCCTGCGTTCGATGGGCGCGACGGGCTGGGGCGTGGCGCGCGTCTTCTGGACGGAAGGGCTGGCCCTGGCGCTGATCGCCTGGTTCATTGGTGTCATCCTCAGCTTCCCAGCGGCCTATGGTTTCGTGCAACTGATCGACCATCAATTGTTGGCGCTGCAATTCGCCTTCTCGCCCCTGGCGCTGGCCTGGATGCTGCTGGCCATCCTTGCCGTTGCCACCCTGGCCAGCTTCGGCCCCGCGCTCAGTGCCTCGCGCGCCAGGATCGCCGACATCCTGAGATATGAATAGAGAAAGGACGAGGACGCGAAGATTGCGAAGGGTGGGAAGAAACACGAAGATTTTTGAAGACTGAACAGACTCTGCGACTGATTGGTAAAAGAGGGGGAACTTCAGGAGTTCTTCCGCGTTCCTTCGCTTTTTTTTCGCGTTCTTCGCGTTCCCGTCCTTTCCCTACATTCCTCGCCGAAAGTCCCCGGTCAGGAATCTACACAGGAAGGACCCTGTGATGCGCTGAATATATGCCGATGAGAGGGGTGGGGACACGAAATATAATGGAGGTTCGTAAAACTCGTCATGCAGCAAGTTCAAGAGAAGCAACAACAGCCGAAAGAGCTGAGCAATCATACCAGCGAGCAGAAGCTGGAAGGCTATCGCCCCTCGCCGATGCCGCTCATCCTTTCGACCTCGGCGAAGGTCTGCTATGGCCTTTCTGCCGCGTCGGTCATCGTTTCCGCCGGCATGTGGAACCGCGTGCGCTTGCCGATGCCGCGCCTGGGCAAAGCCGCCAAGAAGCATCCGAAGGCCAGCCACAAGGCGACGCCGAAGCAGATTCGTCAGGCCCGCGTGCGCGGCGCGCTGGTCAGCCTGTTTGCCCCAACGTTCGCCGTCGCCGGCAAGCTGCTGGATGACGCCGGCGAGCGTGTCGCCCGCTATGACTTCGCCCAGTGGGAAAAGAAGCAGGCTGAGAAGGCGCGCAACAACCTGTTCCGCTTCTTCAACCGCTAACATTCCTGCCCGCTCGTCCCGCCAGCCCTCGCCCGGCACACGGTGAACGTGTCCCTGCCGCGCGGGGGCTGAGGATTTTATCGCCGGGCGAATTCGCGTTCCAGGGCATCCAGACTCAGGTGGATGGTGGTGGGGCGACCATGACAGCAGCTATGGCGCGCGTCCACGGTTTCAAGCTGGCGCACCAGTTCGCGCTGCTCTTCGGGGGCGAGCGCCTTGCCGGCCTTGATGGCGGCGCGGCAAGCGATATTTGCCAGGGCGTGCTCTTCCCAGGTTTCGGCGTGGCCCGCGCCTTCCGCGCCCACCAGTTCGGGCAGCAACTCCGCCAACCCCTCGGCGCTGGCATGAGACGCCAACTGCATTGGCACGGCGCGCACCATCAGGGATGCCGCGCCAAAGGGTTCCAGATCAAAGCTCAGGCGGCGCAGATCTTCCAGCCTCTCCTCAACCGCTTCATAAACATCCGGCGGCAGTTCCACAACGATGGGTTCCAGCAATGCCTGCGCCGGCAATTGGTGAGCGCGCAGTTGCTTCACCATCTTTTCCAGCAAGATGCGTTCATGCGCGGCATGCTGGTCAATCAGATACACGCCGTCCGGCCCCTCGGTGATGATGTAGCTTTGCGAGACCTGCCCCAGCACGCGCAGGGCCGGCAGGCGCGGGGTGATCGCCGGCTTGGCCGCCTGGCCGCGCTCTGTCGGGCGCGCCGTCTGGTGCAGCGTGTCGGCGTTCCATAGGGGTTGATCCGCACCAGTCGTCGTAGGGGCGCGATGGGTTGCGCCCGATGGTCCCCCCATTGCGCCCGTGTCCTCCCCCATCGCGGTAGATCCGCCGGGGGCAAGGGATCGCGCGTCAGGTCCGGCAGGGGCCGCTACGTGCCCGTCAGGTGCGTCAGGTTCGCCGGGGGCCGGAGAATCGCCGGGCGCGCCCGCCGGGGGCTGAACCCCCCGGCTCGGAAAAGAAACCCCTGCGGGCTGGGGAGTGGCATTCCCATTCACAGCATTTCCGTGTCTTTCCGTGCGAGCTTCCGTGTCCTCCGTGTCATGTTCCCCTTGAACAGGATGCACCGCTTGAAAGACACCTGGCGAGACGGCGGGCGCTTCGGTGGTGGTGATGATGGCGGCGCGGACGGCGCGCTGCACGGCAGCATAGACCTGGCGCTCGCGGGCGAACTTCACCTCGGTTTTCGCGGGGTGGACGTTGACATCCAACAGGGCGGGATCCAGGTCGATGTTGATGACGGCGATGGGGTGGCGTCCGGTGAGCAGCAGCGAGTGATACGCTTCCTCGATGGCATAGGTGAGGGATTGGTTGCGAATCCAGCGCCGGTTGACGAAGATCTGAATATGCTGCTTGGTGGATTTGAAAACCGCCGGGCGGCTGGTCATGCCGGTGACGACGGGCGGGCGCTCTTGCAGGGGCAATGCCTGCCACTCGTCATCCTCGCCATAGCTGATCGGGACCATCTGTTCGGCGGTGGCGAGATCATAGATCTGCGCGATGGCGCTGGTGAGTTGCCCATCGCCGGGGGTGCGCAGCGCCAGGCGTCCCTCGTTGAGCACGGTGAAGGCGATCTCTGGATACGCCAGGGCATAGCGTTCGAGGATCTGCACGCAGTGGCCGGCCTCGGCCTGGCGTGACTTCAGGAATTTCAGCCGGGCGGGAACGTGAGCGAAAAGATCGCGCACGGTGATGATGGTGCCGGCGGGCATGGCAGTGGCGCTGATCTCGCCCAGTGTGCCGTGCTCCATCGCCAGTTTTGCGCCGGAAGGGGCATCAGCCGGACGCGAGGCGAAGGTGACATCCGCTACCGCGCCGATGCTGGCGAGCGCTTCACCGCGAAAGCCCAGGGTGTGCAGGGCTTCCAGATCATCCAAGGCGCGCAGTTTGCTGGTGGCATGGCGCGCAAAGACGAGCGGCAAATCCTCGCGCGCCACGCCGCGCCCGTTGTCGGTGACGCGCAGCGCCGTCGCCCCACCGCCCTGCATATCCACCGTGATGCGCGTCGCGCCGGCGTCGATGGCGTTTTCCACCAACTCCTTCACGATGGATGCGGGCCGTTCCACCACTTCGCCCGCCGCGATCTGCGCCGCCACCTCCGGCGCGAGCACCTGAATGCTGGTCATGCTGCCGCCTCTCGCTTCTATTCATCAATCCAATTTTCAATGGTCAAGTGAGGGATACGCGCAAAATGACGAACATTATGGGTCACAAAAATGAGTTTCCTTGCTAAAGCGATGCCTGCGATTTGCATATCAGCATATCCAATTGATTTTCCACTTCGCGTCAAATCTGCCTGTATTTCAGCATAACGACGTGCCGCTTTCTCATCATAAGGAAGCACCTTAATTCCCTTAGTTATTTGATTGATGGGTACAAGATATTTTTGTTGCGTTTCCGGCGCACGCAATGCACCAAATACCAATTCTCCGAGCGTAATTGCCCAGATAGCGTACTCCGTAGCCGGAGTATCTGCGATATGTTTGAGAAGGATAGGCGAAGGTTGAGGGCGAATCAAGTTGCTGATAATGTTCGTATCAAGCAAATACTTCAACACTCATGCCTCCAAATCTACTTCTCGCGCAGGCTCAGAACGTAAACGCCTAATCTCTTCATCGAAAGCATCGATCGCTTCGTCTCCCATGTCAGCCCATGCGCCCACAATTGCTAACAGAGGACTACCCTCTGGCTGCTGTGCCCCCCGAATCTTTTGTTCAACTTCTAACAGTTCCATCAACTCGGCAAATTCCTCTGGCGAAAGTTGACGCGCGGTATTTAGCACTTGCTCAACTGTAGGTGTTGCCATAAATGAACCTCCATCATGATGTGCCTTAACCAATAGTATATCATTCTTTCGCCGCTGATGCTTCCGGCATGATCAACCAACGGCAGAGGTTGTCTTCGCGTCATTCCTTCTTGTACTATTCATCAGAGAACGGCTTCACGTGCAGGGCAGCTCTCCAACCCGCGCAGGCGGGCCACGCTCTGTTCGACAACATCATCAACTGCCCGCGCTTTCACCCACACAGAAAGAAGAATGACCGATGCAACCACAAGCAGAACGCACGATAGATTACCTGCTGATCGGTGGGGGACTGGCTGCCGCGACGGCGGCGGAAGCGATTCGCCAGCGCGACGGCCAGGGGACGATTCTCATCGTCGGCAGTGAGACGCCCATGCCCTATAATCGCCCGCCATTGTCGAAAGAATATCTGCACGCCGAGATCAACGACGCGGGAGTGTATGGCCAGGGCGGCATCTATGTGCAGCCGGACGAATGGTACGATGCCAACAATGTGGAAGTGTTGCGCGGCGTGACGGCGCAGAAGGTGGATGCAAAAGCCAAGACGGTGAGCCTGGATGACGGTCAGGTGATCAGCTATGGCAAGCTGCTGCTGGCGACGGGCGGGCGACCGCGCCGGCTCTCGGTGCCGGGGATGGATTTGCCGGGGGTGCATGTGCTGCGCACGCTGGCCGAAGCGGATGCCATCCGCGAGGCGCTGGCACCGGGGCAGCGCGTGGTGGTGGTCGGCTCAGGGTTCATCGGGATGGAAACCGCTGCCAGCGCGCTGCAAAAAGGCTGCCGGGTGACGATTGTGGAACCCCTGCCCCGCGCCTGGCCCCAGATGGTCTCGCCGCAGATCTCGGATTTTTTCCAGCGGCAGTTCAGCGAGCGCGGGGCGACACTGCGCTATGGCTACAGCGTGGTGGGCTTTGCCGAAAACAAAGATAGCGGCGTGGGAAGCGTGCGCATCGCCAGAGCCGATGACTACAGCCAGACCGAGGAGATCCCGTGCGATCTCGCCATCGTCGGCGTGGGCATCCAGCTCAACACCGAACTGGCCGCTTCCGCCGGTCTGGCGGTGGATGAGAAACACGGCATCGTCGTGAATGACCATCTGCAAACCGATGCCGCGGGCGTTTATGCCGCTGGCGATGTGGCGGCATATCCTGATCCCATCGCCGGGCGCATGCATTTCGAGCACTGGGATAACGCCATCGCCTCGGCGCAGACGGCGGCAGCGAACATGACCGGTGGCGACGAAATCTATCGTCATGTGCCATATTTTTTCTCAGATCAATTCGATCTCTCGCTCAACATGCTGGGCTATCCGTCCAGCGAGGCGCAAATCACGGTGCGCGGCGACATGGGAGCAAAGAAATTCACCGCGCTCTATGTGCAAGACGGTGTGCTGCGCGCCGCGCTGATGGTCAACGACGACGCCGAGATGGACCGCCTGCGTGATCTCATCGCCGCACAAGCCAAACCGACCGGCGATCTCAGCGACGCCTCGCAAGACCTCGGCTCATTGTTCAGCTAAAAGGACGGGGATGCGAAGGTCGCGAAGCAGGCGAAGAGATGCGAAGATTTGGATGAAGAAAGGATTGGATCGATGCGCGCGATGGTGGTGGACCCGCAAGCGCCGGGTCGCTTAGTCATGAAAGAGGTGCCTGATCCCCAGCCGGCCTCCTCTGAGGCGCTGGTGCAGGTCAAAGCGATCTCGCTGAATTTGGGCGAGGTGCGTGGCGTGGCTGGCGCGCAAGCAGGAACGCGCCTGGGATGGGATCTGGCGGGCGTGGTCGTTCAGGCCGCAGCAGACGGTTCAGGGCCACACCAGGGCGAGCGGGTGGTCGGCTTTGTTGGCTCAGGCGCATGGGCGGAACGTGTGGCCGTGCCAACGAACGCGCTGGCGGTGCTGCCGGAAAGCGTCACCTTTGCCCAGGCGGCGACCTTGCCGGTGGCGGGACTGACGGCGCTGTATGCTGTGGAAAAGGGCGGATCGTTGCTGGGCAAACATGTGCTGGTGACGGGCGCTTCCGGCGGCGTGGGGCATTTCGCCGTGCAACTGGCGAAGATCAGCGGCGCGGTTGTCACGGCGCTGATACGCGATCCCGCCAAAGCCGATCTGCCCCGCGAGGTTGGCGCGGATGAGGTGGTGGCCGGCAATGATGCTACACCGGCGCGCGAGTTCGCCCCGTTTGATCTGGTGGTGGATGCCGTCGGCGGCGCGACGCTGGGCACTGCGCTGGGGATGCTCGCTCCCGGCGGCGTTGCGGTCAATTTCGCCGCGTCAGATCGCGATCCCACCGCCTTCGACCCACGCAGTTTCTTTTCCATCGGCGGCGCGTCGCTCTATGGGTTGGTGCTGTTCTATGAAGTGAAGCGCCAGCCCGCCGCAATGGGCCTGGCGCGGCTGGGCATTCTGGTGGCGCAGGGCAAGCTGCGCCCACATATCGGCCTGGAAGCTCCCTGGGTGCAATTCACCGAGGTCATGCAACAGTTGCTGGATCGCAAGGTCGCCGGCAAAGCGGTGCTGGTCGTCGGGGAACCATAGGATGCGGGAACTCATATGGCTTCCGCGCCGCCAACGTAGCCGTCGCTGAGATCTTCCTTCGCGCGCACCACCCAGCCAAACGTCTCATCCGAAATGCCGTGCCGGCCAAGCAGCAGGCTCAGTTGTGCGGCATGTTCTTGGATATGGCGCATATTATACAGTTGCAACTCAGCATAACTGATGATATCGCCTTCGCGCATCCAGGGGAAGTTGACGGGGCGGCTCGCCTGTTCGTCGGTCATCGCCGCGATGATGGTGCGGCATTTCCCGCGCAACGCGGCCAGATAGCCGCGCAACGCATCTTTCGAGTATGCCTGGTTAGGTAGCGGGCCATTGGCGTCATCTTGCTCCGTCAGGGCGAATGGCGCTGGGGGAGCGAATCCTTCCTCAGATCCGTAAAGGTACAGGTCGAGCCAGAACAGCGCATGATAAGCAACATACCAGAACTCCGCGCGCGGCTGCGGGGCTGAGGGGTCTTCCCAGACGGGTTGGTGCCAGAGGGCATCAGGGCAGGCCGCCAGGGCATTGTCGAGCATGTCAATGGCCGCGCCGAACTGTTTCCACAACAACGTGCGCCACAAGCTATCCATAGGCGTTCCTTGGCAGAGCGGGCGGCTCATGCCGGTTGAGAATTGAGCCTGACCACAGCCCAGAGGGCGTCTTTTCCGAGCCGGGGGGGTCAGCCCCCGGCGTGCGTGCCACGCGGCGTCCGCGCTATTAAGTGAAACTGTATCAGTCGCCCCCTGGGGCCATCGGCAGCGTTTTATAGCCGGTCTTGCGCGTGCGCCCCGCGCTGACGGGGCCGAGCGTGCCCTCGCCGGGATAGACCAGCTTCGCCTCGGCTTCGGGGAGCAGGCTGGCGACCTCTTTCAGCACCGCATCGAGGAACTGATCTTCCGGGACGGTCTTGATGACTTCGCCTTTGCGGAAGATCACGCCGCGTCCTTTGCCGCCAGCCAGACCCACGTCGGCGTCACGCGATTCGCCGGGGCCGTTGACGACGCAGCCCATCACGGCGACGTGGATGGGAGTCTCCACTTTAGAGAGGCGTTTTTCGACCTCGTTGGCGACGCTGATCACATCGATCTCGACGCGGCCGCAGGAGGGGCAGGAGACGAAGGTCACACCGCGATTGCGCAGTTCGAGCGAGCGCAGGATTTCGTAGGCGACCGGGATCTCCTCCTCCGGCTCCGCGCTCAGGCTGACGCGGATGGTGTCGCCGATGCCGCCGGCCAGCAGCAGGCCCAGGCCAACGGAGGATTTGACCGCGCCGGTGACGAGCGTGCCTGCCTCGGTGATGCCGAGGTGCAGGGGATAGTCAGAACGCTCCGAGAAGCGGCGATAGGCTTCGACGGCGGTCAGCGGCGTGGATGATTTGAGCGAGACTTTGATCTCGTGGAAGTCCATCTCCTCGCACCAGCCAATGTATTCGAGGGCCTTGTTGACCATGCGCTCGGCCAGCCGTTCGCGTTCCTGGCGGCGCGCCTGCGCCGGGTCGCTGCGCTCCAGCACGCCGTCGTCGCGCAGCCTGACCTGGATGCGCTGCATTTGCCCACGCTGGTCGAGCGCGTCGATCGAGCCGGAGTTGACGCCGATGCGCATGGCGGTGCCACGTTCCTTGCAAAGCGCCACGATTTCTTCGAGCGATTTGCGGCCATTGATGAGATTGCCAGGATTGACGCGCACGCAATCGACTCCCTGCCGAATAGCTTCCAGCGCCAGAGCGTGTTTATAGTGAATATCAGCCACCAGGGGAATATGGATGCGTTTTTTAATCTCGCTGATCGCGAGGGCATCTTCTTCCTCTGGCACGGCCACGCGCACAATTTCACAACCAACATCTTCAAGGCGATGAATTTGCGC
>JAJPKG010000188.1 GCA_021323815.1 Pseudomonadota bacterium | reverse complement strand
TGCGCAGGTGCAGGGGAACAGGATCGTTGCGCGTGGCGCGCACATCCGACTGCACGGCCATGAAGGCGCGTTCCAGCGCGTTTGACTTGGGCGCGCAGGCCAGATGCACGGCAGCCTGGGCCAGCGCCAGCGCGCCTTCGGGCAGGCCGAGGAAATGCACGGCTTGCTGTGCGGCAACGGCCACCACCAGCGCCTGCGGATCGGCCATGCCGATGTCTTCGCTGGCCATGCGAATGAGCCGGCGGGCGATATAGAGCGGATCTTCCCCGGCTTCGAGCATGCGTCCCAGCCAATAGAGCGCGCCATCGGGGTCCGAGCCGCGCACGGATTTATGCAGCGCGGAGATCAAGTTATAATGCTCCTCACCGGCTTTGTCATAGAGCAGGGCACGGTGTTGCAGGGCGTCTTCCGCCAGTGCCAGGGTGATCTCGTGCGCGTCGGGGGACAGGGCGTTCGCTGCCGCTTCCAGCGCGGTGAGGGCGGCGCGGGCATCGCCGTTGGCGAAGGTGGCGATGAAGTCCAGCGCGTCGGGTGCCAGCGTGAGGCCCCGTTCGCCCAATCCCCGCTCGCGGTCCGCCAGCGCGCGCGTGATGATGGTCTTGATGTCATCGTCGCTGAGCGCGTGCAGGGTAAAGACGCGGCAGCGCGAGAGCAGGGCGGCGTTGACCTCAAAGCTGGGATTTTCCGTCGTGGCACCGATGAGCGTGATGGTGCCGCGCTCCACGTGCGGCAACGCGCTGTCTTGCTGGCTTTTGTTGAAGCGGTGAATCTCGTCCAGGAAAAGGATGGTGCGCTGCTTCGTGGCGCGCAGGAGCTTGGCGGCGTCATCCACCACGCGGCGCAGCTCGGCCACGCCGGCGGTGACGGCGCTCATGCGCACGAAGCGGGCGTGAGTGGTGTTGGCGATGACCTCGGCCAGGGTGGTTTTGCCGCTGCCGGGTGGTCCCCAAAAGATCATCGACGGGATGCGATCGGCTTCGATGGCGCGGCGCAGGGCATGACCAGGGGCGATGAGGTGATCTTGCCCGACGACTTCATCCAGGGCGCGTGGGCGCATGCGCGCTGCCAGGGGCATGGCGGCGGTGGCGGCTTCCGGCGCTGCGCTGTTTTCCGGTTCGGGATCGGCTCCGAACAAGCTCGGCTGCTGTGGCATACCCTATTTGTTCTGCTTTTGTTGCATTTCTTGGATGCTCTGTATTCTCTGCGCCAAATCTGCCAGCACCTTGCCTTGCTCTTGCAGCATCCGGCCATGCTCTTGCAGCGTCTTGCCCTGTTCTTGCAGTATCCGGCTATGCTCTTGCAGCATCCGGCTATGCTCTTGCAGCGTCTTGCCCTGTTCTTGTTGCGTTTCGTGGATGCTCTGTACGAGATCCATGACAAGGTTGAGCAGATTTTCGACCCGTTCAGTTCGCGCTTCCAAATGAGTGACGCGGTCGCGCAGATCAAGATATTGCTCTTTCAGAAATTTGATCTCGGCGCGAAATTCGGCGCGGGCATCGTCAACCTCGGCTTTGACAATTTTTTTGCATTCTGCGATGATGCGCCGCTCACTGGCGCGCACAGTGCGATCAAGTGCTGTATCAAAATAGCCGGTCAGGTTGTCGCGCCAATCCTCAAATTCTTTGCGTGTCAGATGTTGTGTTGCCACGTCGCCCCTCCTGGTTGCTCGCGCATCAGCGATGGATGATCCCACGAAATAATGCCTGCATCAGACAGTATAGCATATGTGAGAGGCATCGCCCACCGGTTGTGCCAATGGGGCAGGTTGCGGCGGAATATCATTCCAGCGTGCTATGATGAGCAATATGCACGACTATTATGCCATGACCATGCCGGGGCTGGAGACAGTGGCGTTCAGCGAGATGCAGGCGAAGCTGCCGGGCTGCACGCTGGTAAAGTTTGCGCGCGGGATTGTGCTGTTTCAGACGACGGCGGCTCCGGGCGAGTTGCTGGCGTTGCGCACGACGGAAGATGTTTTTGTGGCGCTGGTGCACCTCACCGGTCTGGGGCGCGGGCCAGATGCGTTGCGCGTGCTGCACAGCGCCACGTTGCAGAGCGATCTCGCTGGCGCGCTGGCCGCATTTCGGCGGGCGCATGCGGGAGCGCAGCCGCGCACCTGGCGGGTGGTCAGCCAGAAGGAGGGCGCGCATGCCTTCCGCCGGATGGATGCCGGTCAGGCCGTCACCGATGCCCTTAAACGCGCCCTGCCACGAGGCATGCGCCAGGTGCAGGATGACGCCGACGTGGAGTTTTGGCTGTGGCTGCACGGCAGCGAGGCGCTGATCGGTTTGCGGCTGAGCGACGCGACGATGCGCCACCGCGCCTATAAGCGCGAGCACTTGCCGGCGTCGCTGCGCCCGACGGTGGCGGCGGCGATGGCCTGGCTGGCCCAGCCGCAGGCGGATGATGTGGTGCTGGACCCGATGTGCGGCGCAGGAACACTGGTGATTGAGCGCGCGCTGATGAAACCCTATGCGCTGGCGCTGGGCGGTGACATTCGCCCCGAAGCGGTGGAGATGGCGCGGCGCAATGCCGGCGCGGCGGGTGTGAAGGCATCCTGGCAGGTGTGGGATGCTCGCAAGTTGCCGCTGGATGATGCGCGTGCTACCACCCTGCTCACCAATCTGCCCTTTGGCAAGCAGATCGGCAATCTTGCGACGAACGTGGAGCTTTATACGGTGCTGGCGCGCGAGTTTCAGCGCGTAGTCACGCCGCAGGGGCATCTGGTTGCGCTCACCAGCGATGACCGGCTGTGGGATGCAATCCTGCGCGAGCAAGGCTGGCAGATCGCGAAGAAGATTGTTGTGGTGGTGCTGGGCCAGCCGGCCACAATCTTTGTGGCGACGCGGTGAATGATTGGGAATGGAGGGTACTTGTGCAAGTCCTGCTCGCACAAGTACACAGGGGTGCTATACCTCGCGGTCGCCTTGCAGGCCGTCGCTGATGTCGGAGGGGTGGTGCAGGGCAGCGTCTTCGGCGTGCCAGGCCAGGGCGCGCTCATATGCGGCGGCATAGCGCTCGGCGGAGACGCGCCAGGAATGATCGACCGACATGGCGCGGCGCATCAGGTGGTGCCACGAATCGGGGTAGCGATAGGACTGCACGGCGCGGGCGATGGCGGCCAGCAGCGACCAGGGATCATAGTCGCGGAAGGTGAAGCCGGTGCCGGTGCCGGCGGCGGGATCGAATTCGGTGACGGTGTCGATGAGGCCACCGGTGGCGCGCACAATGGGGATGGCCCCGTAGCGCATGGCGATCATCTGATTGAGGCCGCATGGCTCGAAGCGCGAGGGCATCAGATACATATCCGCGCCGGCATAAAGGGGTTGGGTCCAGTCGGCACCAAAGCTGAAATGCACGGCGGCACGGCGGCGATAGCGCGCGACGCACTGGCTGAAGAGTTCATGATAGTGGGGATCGCCGGTGCCGATGATGACCATCTGCACGCCGAGATCCATGATATGGTCGAAGGCGGTGGTCAGCAGATCTGCGCCCTTTTGGCTGACCAGGCGCGAGACATAGCCCAGCAGCGGCGCATGGGGGTCGGGTTCCAGCCCGCATTGCTCTTGCAGGGCGCGTTTGTTGGCGGCGCGCATTTCCAGCCGGTCGGCGTCGAATTGCTGGCTGATGTAGATATCCGTCGCGGGGTTGAGCGCTTCGGCGTCGATGCCGTTGAGGATGCCTTCCAGGCGGGTTTCGCGCTGGCGTAGCAGTTTTTCCATTCCATCGCCGAATTCAGGGGTGAGGATCTCGCGGGCATAGGTCTCGCTGACGGTGGTGACAACATCGGCATAAGCGATGCCGCGCCCCAGCAGATCCACCGCGTCTATTTGCTTTTCCGCCAGGGCAGGCAAGATGAATTCCTGATCGGCCAGGCCGGCCACCTCCAGAATGCGGTGGCCGAAAATCCCTTGATAGGCCATGTTATGCACGGTGAAGACGCTGGCGGTGGATTGGAAAACGGGATCGTGGCGATAGATGGTATGCAACCAATTGGGGACGATGGCGGTGTGCCATTCATGCGCGTGGATGACATCCGGCGACCAGTCCAGGGCACGGCACATTTCCAGGGCGGCGCGGCAAAAGAGGATGAAGCGATCGCCGTCATCTTGATAGCCCAGCACGTTCTCGCGCTGAAAATAGCGCGGGGCATCCACGAAATAGACCGGCACGCCCCCCACCGTCGTCTCGCGGATGGCGGCATCTTCGGTGCCGTGCTTGAAGGGGACGGCCAGCGCGTCAATCAGTGTCGTCATGCCGAACTGTTCGGGGCGGATAGAGCGGTAGCAGGGCATGGCCACGCGCACATCATGGCCCATGCGGCGCAACGCTTTGGGCAGCGCGCCCACCACATCCGCCGGTCCGCCGATTTTGGCGAACGGCACCATTTCCGCCGAAAGCATCAAGATTTTGAGTGAGGCTGTCACGGTTCGATCCTTTTCACAAAACGCCATCCTGGCGCGCATGGCACATCCCGTCCCGCGCGTACGCTGTTGTATCCACCAGTATACCAGAAAACAGATGTTGAGAAAAGAACGGAAGGCTGAAACGCGACGCACAGGGCTTGACATGGCATCGGTCTTCGGGTATAGTAGTCCGCGTAGGCGCACATCATGCTCATTGAGAGGTAAGCAGGCGAAAGGAGGCACTGTATGGCCATTGTAATAATCGTTGCCCCTGTGCGCCCATGTGCCGGCACTGCTTACCCGCGCGTTTGCTAGCGCGCCGGTTGGTTTCACTCTTTTTGCTGCCGTGGGCCGGATGGGTTCACGGTATTTTTGTGTCCGCGGATAGCAGGATCTCCTGGCAAAATCGGCGGGAGCTAAACCTCCCGGCTCGGAAAAGAAACCCCTCCGGGCTATAGCCGGGGTAAATAACGTTCAACCTGCGGATATTCAATTTTCTCTGAATCCTCCTCCGTGCCCGTGTTGTGCCGGCATCGCGCGTGGCCCCACCCCCTGCCCTTTCCCTATCCGAAGGATGGAGAGGGGGAATGAAAAGCAGATCTGGTTGGTCTCGATGACCTGTGAACACACGAACACGAAGAAGAACATCACCCGTGCCACGAAGCAACGACGCATTTGATCAATTCGATGACGACGAGCAGATTGACGCGCCCATCGCCCATGTGGGGCGACAGCGCAAACGCGCGCCGCGCAAGCGCTGGACCGAGTTTTCCGAGGGCGAGCAATTGCTGGACAATTTCACCATGACCTATCGCCCTTCGCTCTATGAAGGAGGATGGCTGAAAGCATCCTTGCGTGACCTCTTCACCCAGCAATACATTACCGATGTGCTGGCGCTGGTGAAAGGCGGCAAAGAGGCCAGCGTCTATCGCTGCGCCGCGCATCCGCGTCTGGGCATGGAATGGTTGGCGGTGAAGGTCTATCGCCCGCGCATGTTCCGTAATCTGCGCAACGACAAGATGTATCGCGAGGGACGCGCCATCCTTACCAGCGACGGGCGTCCGGTGAAGCCGACGGATGATCGCATCCTGCGGGCGGTGGGCAAGAAAACAGATTTCGGCGTGCAGGTGGAACACACCTCGTGGCTGATGTATGAGTTCACCACGCTGCAACGGTTGCACGAGGCGGGGGCGAGCGTGCCGGCTCCCGTCGCCACCGGCGAAAACTCCATCTTGATGGAATATATCGGCGACGCGTCGCGCGCTGCGCCCACCCTGAGTGGGACCGCGATCCCAGAGGACGATGCGCCACGCCTGTTCGCGGACGTGATGCGCAACATCGAGTTGATGCTGCAACTGGGCATCATTCACGGCGACCTGTCGGGGCATAACATCCTCTATTGGGAAGGCGAGATCACTCTGATCGATTTTCCTCAGGTGACGGATAGTTATGCCAACCGCAACGCCGATTTCATCTTGCGGCGCGATATCACCCGCGTCTGCGAATATTTCGCCCGGTTCGGTGTCGCGGCAGATCCCGCACGGCTGATGCACGATCTGTGGGAGGAATATGTCGCTCCCCAGCGTGGCGATCATCTGCCGGATCTTTGATGTGGATCTGGAATGTGCAACGCCAACGCCGCTCCGCATGACGGACGGCGTTGAGCGTATACTCCAGTCTATTGCAAAGGATGATGAAAGGATGCACAATGGAGCGCTGGAACAAGCGTCATGCGGATCTTGTTGCGCTTTGCTGGCCTCCCTTGCCGCAACATGGCGTTTTAAGATTCCACACGTCTGCTCTTGAATTATCAGTCTTTGAATCCGTGACAGTTGAAGAAAGAGCAGGGGCGCGTTTCTCTATCAGCCAGGCCGTGCCACGCGCACCGATATGTATTGGCCCTGCGATGGATCTCACTGTTCCAGTATCAGGAATCTAAGCTTCTCTACTGGGTAGATCGGCTAGGATGTGGCTTCTACCCCCCAACAGAGCTGGAGAGGGAGAGTCTAAAAGCAATGCGATCTATCCAGTGGTGCCCCAATTTGATGCAGCATCTTTGGATCGTACAATAGCTATTGCTATGACAACGATTCTCGATTGAGGTGCAGCGATGGCGGATGAGCAGCGTGGGTTTCCCGCAACGGAACAGCAGCGTGACGAGGCGGCGCGTCGCGACACGGGAACGCCGCAGCACGAAACGCCCCTGGAACACTGGCGCAGGGACGTGTATGATCCCGCAATCAAACGGGCGGGCGAGCGAGACGACCCTTTCACCACCAGTTCGGGCATGACGGTCGCGCCGCTCTATAGTCCTGACACGCCGGAGCCGGAGATCGGCTTTCCGGGGGAATATCCCTACACGCGGGGCGTGCAGCCGACGATGTATCGCTCCAAGCTGTGGACGATGCGCCAATATGCCGGTTATGCGACGGCGGAAGAGTCCAACGCGCGCTATCGCTATCTGCTGGAAAGCGGCACCACCGGCCTTTCCGTCGCCTTCGACCTGCCCACGCAGATGGGCTACGATCCCGATCATCCTCTGGCCGAGGGCGAGGTGGGCAAGGTCGGCGTCTCCATCGCCAGCATCGAAGATATGGAACGGCTCTTCGACGGCATTCCGCTGGAGCGCGTCAGCACGTCCATGACCATCAACGCCACCGCCGCGATCTTGCTGGCGCTGTATATCGCTGTCGGGCGCAAACAGGGCGTGGACCAGAAGAAGCTCGCCGGGACGATCCAGAACGACATCCTGAAAGAATACATCGCGCGGGGTACGTATATCTTTCCGCCGCGCCCGTCGATGCGCATCATCACCGATATCTTTCGTTATTGCGCCGACGAGGTGCCGCGCTGGAACACCATCTCCATCTCCGGCTATCACATCCGCGAGGCCGGTTCCACCGCCGCACAAGAGGTCGGCTTCACCCTGGCCAACGGCATCGCCTATGTGCAGGCCGCCATCGATGCGGGATTGCCAGTAGACAAGTTCGCCCCGCAACTGTCATTCTTCTTCAACGGGCATAATAATCTCTTCGAGGAAGTGGCGAAGTTCCGGGCGGCGCGGCGCATGTGGGCGCACATCATGCGTGAGCGGTTCGGCGCGAACGATCCGCGCTCGCTGCTGTTGCGCTTCCACACGCAGACGGCGGGTTCGACGCTGACGGCGCAGCAGCCGGATAACAACATCGTGCGCACGGCCTATCAGGCGCTGGCGGCTGTTTTGGGCGGCACGCAGTCGCTGCATACCAATGCGAAGGATGAGGCGCTGGCGCTGCCCACGCCGGAAACCGCCCTGCTGGCGCTGCGCACCCAGCAAGTGCTGGCCTATGAAACCGGCGTCACCGACACGATTGATCCCCTGGCCGGCTCCTATTACGTCGAGGCGCTAACGGATGACGTGGAGCAGCGCGCATGGGGCTACATCCATAAGATCGATGAGCTGGGCGGCAGTGTGCGCGCCATCGAGTTGGGCTACATTCAGCGCGAGATCGAAGAGGCGGCGTATCGCTATCAGCGCGAGGTGGAAGAGCAGCGGCGCATCGTCGTCGGCGTGAACCGCTTCCAGATGCAGGAAACCAGTCGCCCTGCCGTGCTGAAGGTTGATCCTGCGCTGGAATTGCTCCAGCGCCAGCGCGTGGCCGATCTGCGGGCGCGACGCGACAATGCCGTCACCGGCGCGGCCCTGGCGACGCTGAGCGACGCGGCGCGTGGCACCGCCAACCTGATGCCGCCGATCATCGCCGCCGTGGAAGCACGGGCGACGCTGGGCGAGATCGCCGACGCGCTGCGGGCGGTGTTTGGCGAGCAGGGCGCGATGCAGCGGGGGTGAAGAGGGAAACCTTGACACCTTGCCCCACACCTGCCACACTGTCATTGTTCACCATCCCCGTGCAGGTGGTTATGTCGCATTCATTACCCAGCCAGCCGCGCTATTGCGAAGCCGACAGCGAGCGGTTTTACGACGAAGTGTCCCGCGACAATGATGAGCGTTCGGCGTTCGAGATCGACCGGTCGCGCATCATTCATTGCGCGGCGTTTCGCCGCTTGCAGGGCAAGACGCAGATCTTCGGCGTGGCGCATGATAACTTCTTTCGCACGCGCCTGACGCATTCGCTGGAAGTGGCGCAGATCGCCAAAGGCATCGCGCTGGCGACAGGGGCGAACACCGATCTGGTGGAAGCGATCAGCCTGGCGCACGACATCGGGCATCCGCCGTTTGGTCACGCCGGTGAGCAGTCGCTGAACGAGGTCATGCAGGAACATGGGCTGGGGCATTTCGAGAGCAACGCGCAAAATCTGCGCACGCTGGCTTACATCGAGACGAAGAAGCGGGCATATCCGGGGCTGAACCTGACGCGCGCCACGCTGGACGGTCTGTTGAAGCATAAAGTGGTGGCCGGGGACATCGTCGCGCCCTATGCCTATGAGAGCGAGATGCCGCTGGTGGAATGGGTGACGCGTGACGCGCCCGCCAACGAGACCGCGCTGGAAACGCAGATCGTGGATTGGGCGGATGAAGTGGCGTATTCCGTGCATGACCTGGAAGACGGCATCCATGCCGGGCTGATCACCTCTGCCCGCCTCAGTGATGAATATCTGAAGCCGCTGATCATTCCACCGCCCACGCCGGATTATACCGCAAAGCAGATGGAAGGCACGTATGACTGGCTGGTGGGTCAGGTGCGCACGATGGAAGAACTGGGCGATGCGCGCGCGCGCATTGCCTATCGCAAGGATTTCACCTCGTCCCTGATCCATCGCTTCATCAACGCGGCGCGGGTGAAGCTGCGCAAGCTGCCCACCGGCGCGCAAGGCAAGGGACGCTATGCCATGAAGCTGGTGGTCGCGCCTGCCGAACGCGGGCGCGCCAAAGTCCTCAAATCCATCGCGGGGCGGTTGATCATCCACGATCAGCGGGTGGCGACGCTGGAGCGGCGCTCGCGCTTCGTCGTGCGCCGCCTCTTCCGCGAACTGATGCGCGCCCACGCTGTCGATCTCTAGCCCGATGAGTTTCGCGGCCTGTTTCTGGACGCATCTGACGAAGCCGCCCGCGCCCGCGTCACCTGTGACTATA
>JAJPKG010000423.1 GCA_021323815.1 Pseudomonadota bacterium | reverse complement strand
CACCTCTGAGATGTCCTGGCATTTCGCGGCGAAGGCTTGCGCCTTTTCGGCATAGACGGGATCATCGCGCAGCAGGCGGGCATAATCTTTGAGGACCGATCCGCAGCCGGCGGCGTTGATGACGATGGTCTCCACGTCGGCATCGGCAAAGGCGTCGATGAGGCGGCGGGCATGGTTCAACGCGGCGGCTTCTTCTCCGGCGTGCAGAGAGAGCGCGCCACAGCACCCCTGCATCGGCGGGGCGACAACCTCGAAGCCTTCTGCCGCCAGCACACGCGCCGTCGCGGCATTCACATCACCATAAAACACGCGCTGCACGCACCCCAGCAGCAATCCCACGCGCCCGCGCGCGGGGGCATCAGGTGCCGGCGGGATAGATGCAGGAATGCTCATTTTGAGCGTGGCAGGCGTGAGCGGCGGCAGCAATGCTTCCATATTGCGCAAGCGTTCCGGCAGGGCGCGCAACAATCCTCGCCGCCGCACAAATGAGCGCAAGCCGAATTGCTGATAGCGATAGAGCAGCCAGGTCAGGGCGCGCAAGCGAGCAGGATGCGGGAACAACGCGAAGATCATGCGGCGAAAGGCGCGATCCGCCCAGGAGCGGGGATAATTGCGCTCGATCTGCGCCCGCGTCGCTTCGATGAGGTGATCGTACTTGACGCCGGAAGGGCACGCCGTGACGCATGCCATGCAGCCCAGACAGGCATCCATGTGGCCCACCAGGGTCGGAGTGAGCGCGGCGCGGCCCTGGCTCACCATCTGCATCTGATAGATGCGCCCGCGCGGCGAATCCATCTCCTCGCTCCACAGCGCATAGGTGGGGCAGGTCGCCAGGCAAAAGCCGCAATGCACGCACTCCGCTATCTCCGCCGGATCAGGCGGATGATGCGCGTCGAAGCCTCGCCAACGCCCTGGCTTCAAGGGAGTTTCGCCTGCGTTCATCAGATGCCTCCTATGAAGCGGCCTGGGTTGAGGGTGCCGGCGGGATCGAATTGCTCTTTGACGCGGCGCATCAGGGGCAGGCTGTCGCCGGCATCGCCCCACACGTCGCCCACTGCCTTGCAGTCCGGCCCTGCGTGAAGGGCAACGACGGTGCCGCCGGCAGCCGTCACGGCGGAGCGCATGACGGTCAGCACTTCCGGCAGAGCGTCGCCGGTGAACGCCGCCAACGCAACACCGTTCGCCTGCGCGACCAGTTGCCGTCGCACCCCTGCCTCGGTTGCGACAGTGGCAACGATAGTTGACAGCTCACCGATCTGATCCGGCAGCACGCTGCACGCCAGAATGAGCGACGGGTCTGCCGTGACATGCCAGATCTGTTCATGGGCGCGGAATGCCTCAGGGGGCGTGGTGATTTCAGGGAGGTCGCCAGCGAGGCGGCGCGCCAGCTCGGCCTGGGCGGCGACAGCGGCGGGTTCGCCTTCCAAATGCACATCCACCTGCGGCGCGCGATCCGTTCCCTGGCGCAGTTGCAGCGCCACCGCGCCCACCGTCGAGTCGAGCAGCGCCAGCATGAAGGCATTGGCAGCGCGGGCCTCCGCCGGGACGAAGGTGAGATCAGCAGCGGCATGAGGCAGGGGAAAGAGACGGACGGTGGCAGAGACAACGATGCCCAGCGTGCCGAGCGATCCGGCGAGCAGCTTGCCCAGGTCATAGCCGGCGACATTCTTCACCACCTTGCCGCCGGCGCGGGCGAGCGTGCCATCGGCCAGCGCGACGGTGACACCCAGCAGTTGCTCGCGCAGCGTGCCATAGCGCAGTCGCAAGGGGCCACCGGCATTGGTGGCAATGACGCCGCCGAGTGTGGCCCGCTGGGGGAAGGGCGGATCGAGCGCCAGACGCTGGCCGCGCGGGGCCAGGGCGCGTTGCAGCGCGGCGAGGGGGATGCCCGCCTGCGCCGTCGCGGTCATGTCGCCCCAGGCGTGTTCTTCCAGCGTACTCAAGCGCTTCAGGCTCACAATGGCATCCAACCGGCACGGGGGATTGCCCCAGCCGAGCTTCGTTCC
This sequence comes from Pseudomonadota bacterium, assembly GCA_021323815.1. Classification (GTDB taxonomy): domain Bacteria; phylum Chloroflexota; class Ktedonobacteria; order Ktedonobacterales; family JACDGC01; genus JAJPKG01. The sequence goes on along the minus strand of JAJPKG010000423.1, from coordinate 1,579 downwards.
GCTGCCGCGCGGGGCCACCGCTGCGCCAGCTTCCGTCGCCGCACGCAAGACCACTGCAACCTCGTCAGCCGTGCCGGGCGCGACCACCCAGCGCGGCTGCACGCCGTCGATGGCATCGCGCTCAGTGGCCGGCTGCACGTGATCTGCGCCGACGATCTTCGCGAATGCCGCGCCCAGTTCCTCCATCACGCCCGCAGAGGGCTGCCCCCGGTTCCGAATTGCGAACCCCTCAGGGTCAGGACCGGCACTCATCTCAACCTCGATCCCTCACTAGATGGACCATGCCATCAAAACCGTTCCGCGATGCCGGCTTGTTCCAGAGGATGCGGTGTGAACGCGCCGGGCGTCTCGGCGCACAGGCGCGGGCGGGGAAACACCTTGCCCGGATTCGCCAGGTGGAGCGGATCGAAGGCGCAACGGACGCGCTGCATGGTGTCAAGGTCCGGCTCGGCGAACATCTCGCCCATGAAGGCTTTCTTTTCCATTCCCACGCCGTGCTCGCCGGTGATGGAACCGCCGTGCCGCACGCACAGGCGCAGGATGTCACCCGCAAGCTGTTCCGCCACGTGCTCCTGCCCCGGCACCGAAGCATCATAGAGCACCAGGGGATGTAGGTTGCCGTCGCCGGCGTGAAAGACGTTGGCCACGCGCAACCCCGCCGCCGCGCTCAGTTCCGCGATGGCGCGCAACACCTGGGGCAGCGCCGTGCGCGGGATGACGCCGTCTTGCACAATGTAATTCGAGCTGATGCGGCCCATCGCGGCGAACGCCGCCTTGCGCCCCTTCCAGACCACCGCGCGCTCTTCCTCAGATTGTGCCAGGCGCAACTCCCACGCGCCACAGCGGGTGCAAAGCGCCTGCACGCGCTCCATCTGTGCGGCCACTTCCGGCGCGCAGCCGTCCAGTTCCACCAGCAGCAGCGCGCCGGCGCGGGGATAATTGGCGTGGACGGCGGCCTCGGCGGCTTCGATGCTGAGCAGATCCATCATTTCGACGGCAGCGGGCAGCACGCCGTCGGCGATGATGGCACTGACCGCCGCGCCAGCCTCGTCGGTGGTGTCAAAGGCCGCCAGCAGGGTCTGCACGGTTTCTGGACGTTTCACCAGCCGCAGGGTGATCTCGGTGGCGATGCCCAGCGTTCCCTCGCTGCCGACGAAGACCCCTGCCAGATCATAGCCCGGCGCGTCGAGCGTGGCGCGGCCCAGATGCGCCAGCTCGCCATCGGGCAGCACGACGGTCAGCGCCAGCACGTGATGCACGGTGAAGCCATATTTCAGGCAATGCGCGCCGCCGGAATTTTCGGCGATGTTGCCGCCGATGGTGCAGACCGACTGCGACGAAGGATCGGGCGCATAGAAATATCCTGCGCCCGCCACTTCTTGTGTTACACTGGCGTTGATGACGCCCGGTTCCACGACGATGCGCTGGTTCGGCACATCCACTGACACAATGCGATTCATGCGCGCCAGGCTGATGACCACGCCGCCCGCCACCGGCAGCGCCCCACCGCTCAGCCCTGTGCCGGAACCGCGCGCCACAAAGGGGATGCCATGCCGGTGGCAGACGCGCACATATGCCT
>JAJPKG010000255.1 GCA_021323815.1 Pseudomonadota bacterium | reverse complement strand
GCTGTTTGGCCTCACCGCCAGCCCCGACGGCTCGCAGCTTTTCCTTTTCAACGGCCACAACGACACGGTCTATTTCATCTCGGCGCAATCATTTTCCGTCACGCTCGCCCTGCCGCTGGGAAGTCCCGGCACGCCGCCCGCCACCGGCACTGCCGTGCAAAACGGCGAGAATGTCTCAATGGTGGTATCGCACGACGGCAAGCGCCTCTATATCGCGCTCGACGCCCCGGCAGACACCCCGCGCAACTTTGAACTCTATGCCGTCAGCATCGATCAGCAATCGTTCCTGTCGGTGACGCAGTTGCCGCAGCCCATCGGCACGCTGGCGCTCACCAGTGACGGCAGCACGGTTATCATGCTGCGCGACAACGGCAAGCTGGAATCAATCTCAGCCACCTCGCCGGAATTGCCGGCAGCCTGGGTAACGCTCAGCGATGGCGCGCCGATCATCCAGACCATCGGCGCGGACGTGCCCCCCGCCGAGTAACATCATCGTTCTCCAGAGCCGTCAGGAAAAAAGTCCTGATGGCTCTTGCATTGTTGAAGGGCTTATGGCATGATGGCTTGTGGCTGTCTGGCCGTTTGGATGGCAAGCAGCATTCTCTACAAACGAAAGGATCGTCTCCCTTGAATCTTCGATCTGTTGGCGGCTCTGCTCTCATTGCTGCCTGCTTGGCCGTAAGCGTGCTGGCGACTGCCGCTTGCGGTGCCACCTCCACCAAACCGCTGACAGCCGCCGAGATCGCCCAGAAAACCACTCAAAGCGATCTGAAAGACACAGCGTTTAAGCTCACCGCGAGCATCTCGGCGTCAGGGTTGAACATTGTGTTTACCGGCAATGGCAAATTCACGAAATCCCCGCCGCGCGCCGAACTCATCTTGCACACCTCGCTGCTGGGCACAACCGTCACCATTGATGACATCACTGCTGGTGGATATGATTACACGAAGACTACCCCCAGCAAAACGACGAAATATGTGAAGACCAAAAGCAACTCCAGCTCTGGATTAGGCGTCAGCGGCGGCTCGTTCACCGATTTTGGTTCGATTGGCAATCCAACGCTGGTGGGCACCGAAACGGTGGATGGCTATCAGACCTATCATCTGCGCGGCACCCCTACCACAGCTACGCCGACCGCTGGCTCGTCCAGCACGCCCGGCACGGAAGATCTCTGGGTGAAGACCGATAATTTCTATCCCGTAAAAGCAATGCTCACCCAAACCTCTTCTGTCAGTGGGCAAACCGCCTCTGAAAATCTCACCATCACTTTTACCTCGTGGAATACCGGCCTGACCATCAACGTCCCACCGGCGAACGACGTGGTCAACGGCTAGCGCCATCCCTCACTCGTGTGCTACAGTCTGCGGGGGAGGGATGATGATGGCAGTCTTGGAAGGGGCGGCAGCCACGTTCGTGGCGGCGCGCGAGGTGGGCATGCTGGCGACAGCAGATGCCGCCGGCGCGCCCTCGGTGGTGCCGGTCTGCTATGCCTGGGACGGCGCGGAACTCTGGATCGCGCTGGATGCTAAACCCAAGCAGATGCGCGATCCCTTGCGGTTGCGACGCGCGCGTGACATCCAGGCGCGGCCCCAGGTGGCGTTTGCGGTGCATGATTACCTGGCGGGCGCGTGGGATCAACTGGCGCACGTGCTCATCCGGGGTGAAGCGCGCATCGTCATGCCGGGCGAAACCGGCCACGCGGCAGCCATCGATCTGTTGCGGGCAAAATATGCTGAATATCGCCGCATGCCCATCGAGACGCGGCCCGCCATCGCCATTCGCCCGTCGCGCGTGACGGCGTGGGGCGCGGTGGCTGAACGCGCTGTGCGGCCCGCCACGCTAGAAGCCACCATCCCAGGCCGCCGCTCGGTGCGGCGTTTCAGCGATAGGCCGGTGGCGCGCGAGCAGGTGGAACGCGTGCTGGAAGCGGCCCGCTGGGCACCTTCGCCGCATGGCCGTCAGCCCTGGCGCTTCATGGTGCTGACGCAGCCGACAACCAAAGCGCATCTCGCGCTGGCGATGGGCGAGGAATGGCAGGCGACGCTGGCGCAAGATGGCGAGCCGCCTGACGTGGTGGCCAAACGCATGGCGATCTCGCGCGAGCGCATCCGCAGCGCGCCGGTCATCATCGTGCCGTGTCTCTATCTCGTCGATCTCGATCAGTATCCCGACCCCGAACGCCAGGCGGCGGAAACGACGATGGCGGTGCAAAGCCTGGGCGCGGCGATCCAGAACATGCTGCTGTGCGCCTATCAAGCCGGTTTGGATATGGGCTGGATGTGCGCGCCGCTCTTTTGCCAGTCGGTGGTGCAGGCCGCGCTGGCACTGCCCGCCGATTGGCTGCCCCAGGCTTTGCTGCCACTGGGCTATGCCGCTGCCGATCCCAAGCGTCGCCCGCGCCGCCCGCTGGAAGATCTAGTGCGCTGGGACAGCCAGACCTGATCGCCGCATCTCATATCCGTTGCGCCACCTGCTCAACGGGCGCATGGATCGTCCAGGTTGCCCGCGTCAGGCACCGGATCGTCCCGTTGAGACGATGTGTGCATGCCGTGACCTCAACCAGTGGAGAACCAGCGGACTATCACGGATTGATGAGAGCATATCGCAAGGCGAATGATGGCGCTGGCAGCGGCGCAAGAAGGGCGATGATGGGAAGCCCTCGCGCGCATCCTCGTTCACGCCGGCAGATCCGAGCGATCCTGGCGAGGCGTGTGCGAGGCGGCGGAGTGATGAGGCCAGTTCGCCATCATCTCGCTGAATTGCTTCCAGCCCCGCTGCAAGGTCACATCCATCCAGGCAAAGGCGTTCATTGCCGCCTGAGCGGCGGGCTGCTGCAACCACTGCATCAAGAAATCATCTTTCTTGATGGGAGCGAGCTTTGTCTGAGCAGTGGCCAACGCCTGTGCTGCGGCGGCAGCCTGGGCGCGCTCGGCCAGCAGCCGATCGTGTTCTTCCAGAGCACGCTGCGCGGCGAGGTAGCCGGATGCGAAATAGTCGGTGGTCCGGCGGAAATCGAGGGCGCTATTGCGCTCGGCACTGTTATCTTCAATCACCACAAAATCCGCCCGGTCAGCGTAATGCTTGACGGCGGAATGCACGTGATTCGCCGCCACCAGATGCAGACCGCGCACGATCAGATCGGTCAGCGTCGTCACCGGCTCGGTCAGCTTGCCGGCGGTCATCACCGACAACACATAGATCTGCCTGGCCCCTGCCTGCACCGCGACGCTGACGCCGCCATTATCCAGCAAACCGCCGTCAACGTATTGCTCGCCGTCGATCACCTGGGGCGGGAAAATGCCGGGGATGGCGGAAGATGCCAGCACGGCGGGTTGCACGGGGCCATGCTCAAACACCGTCGTCTCGCCGCGCGTCAGATTCGAGGCGGTCACTTTCAGCGGAACAGGCAACTGCTCGAAGGTGATATCCGCCAGCCCGCCCACTTCCGCCGCGCGCTGATAGATGCGCAGCATGCCCTCATTCGTCACCAGATAGGGCCGTTTCG
>JAJPKG010000300.1 GCA_021323815.1 Pseudomonadota bacterium | reverse complement strand
GCAGTTTTGTGAGCATGCCCCAGGTTCTGGCTCAGGTTCGGCCACGCTGAGAAAGGGAATCAATGCCATATGGCTCAGGGTTGGGGAACATCAATAACTCCTTGCTTATAGCAACACACAAACACCTATCCCAGAACAGCATGCCATCAATCCGCATGGCACGCTGGCTATCAGCTCACATGCCGCGCGGCCATCATCCAGATCCTCTGCCCTCGTGTTAGAATGAGAGGCAACATCTCAACAAACCAGAGCGAGGAACGGGCATGAGCGGCAAGACAGCGGATGTGGTGATCGTCGGCGGCGGGCCGGCGGGGCTGGCGGCGGCGGAAGCAGCGGCGCGCGGCGGCGCGCAAACAGTGGTGCTGGAACGCCAGAAAGAGATCGGCTATCCCATCCATACCAGCGGCGGCTCGTGGATCAGCGACATGCGCGCGCTCGGCATCCCCACCACGCTCTATTTTCCCATTCGCAAGGTGACGTTCCTTTCGCCCAACAACGCCTGCACGTTTCACTATCCTGATCCGGTGTGCTGCGTGCTGGATGTGCGCGGCGTCTATCAACACATGGCGGCGCGAGCCATTCGCGCGGGGGCGCAGATTCACCCGTCCTCGCCGGTGGAAGGGCCGATCATCGAAGAGGGGCGCGTTGTTGGGGTGCGCGGCAAGAGCGCGCTGAATGAGCCGGAAGCATGGCGCGCTCCCGTCACCATCGACTGTTCCGGTTTTTCATCCACCCTGGCGACACGCGCTGGGCTGCACGCCGGTTATCGTCGTTATGGTTATGGCGCGGAATGGGATCTGGTTGCGCCGAACTATCCCGCCGACGAACTCTATCTGATTATGGGCAGCAACGTCGCGCCCGCCGGCTATGCCTGGGCCTTTCCGCGCGGCAACGGGCGCGTGCGGCTGGGCGTGGGCGTCATCCGCCCGGATGTCGATGAGGATGCCCGCACCTATTTGCTTAGCTTCACCGAACGACTGCCGCAACTCGCCCCTGCGTTTACGGGTGCCAGCGCGGTTGAATATCATACCGGGCTGTTCCCTTCCGAGGGGACAATGAAACAATTCGTGATGGACGGCCTGATGACGGCAGGCGATTCCGCCGGGCAGGGATCGACGCTGGTGGGTGAGGGCATCCGCTTCGCGCTCTATTCGGGCGCGATGGCCGGCGAGACGGCGGCGCAGGCGATCAGGCGCGGCGACACCAGCGCACGAGGGCTGGCGGGGTATGAGCGCGCCTGGCGGGCGCGTTTTGGCCGCGATTTGGATATCGCCCTGCTGATCAACCAGCGCATCGCCGCCTATTCCGACGCGCAATGGGACGCCAGCCTGGATCTTTTGAAGCGCCTCACCCCGGAACAAGCCGCAGCCGCCATTCGCGGCGACTTCACCATGAACCTGGTGCTCGGCATCGTGCGGCGCAACCCCAGCCTGCTGCAACGCGGCGCAAAGGCATTCGTCAACACCATCGTCAAACAACTGGGCCGCGCCAAACCCGTGACGCCCCATGAGATCACCGGATTTCAGCCGTAAGCGCGAGCAATGGGGGAACGATTTTTCGCTCCGCTCCCTCTACCTTGCTGCACAATGCAGCACTTCTGGGCGCTCAACTTGCCGGAACCGGCTGCCATTTGATATGATGAACGGCAGGCAATGGGATATGCGCTCTACATCCTGCAAAACAGCCGGGGGAAAGGGCAATGAGCGGCATCGTGCTGGCGCTGACCGCCATTGAGTTATTCGGCGGGGCGTTTTTGCTCTTTTTCGGCAGCGCGCTCACCGTTTGGACGGCGCAATGCGCGGCGTTGCTGGATGCCCTGTTGCTGGCTAATCTGTTGCAGGGAACGGGCAGCGCCGGCCTCACGATGGTGCTGCTGTGCGGCGCGGCGCTTTTCACCGTTTTGCTGGCTGGCACGCTGCTGCACAAAGTCCATATTCCATTGGGCGCGGCGGCAGGCGGCGCGGGAATGCTCGCGCTCACCTATTTGGCGCGGGGCTTTCTGGGCGGCGGCGATCTCACCATTGACCTCATCCTCTTTCTGGCCGGCATGGTGCTGGGCGGGCTGTCTGGGTGGCACGCGCCGCATGCCAGCACCATCTTGCTCTCGGCTCTGCTGGGCGCGGTGGCCATCGTCTTCGGCGTGGCGCGCCTCATGACCCTGGCGCTGATGCAGGCGGAGATCCTGGTGCTGGCGCTGTGCGCGGCGGGCATCTTCCTGCAATTGTTCGCGTTTGGCCGGCAAGCTGCCGTGCCACCAGATGCTCAGTCAATCGGATCGGATGGTCAAGCGCGCATGATGTGATGGGGTGACGGCGGAGGGGAGAGCATGCAGCACGACGAGCAGATAGCGTTGCCCGGCGCGCAGCCGGAACGGCGTTCTGGCACCGAAACGGCGGCGATTGTGTTGTCATTCGCCTTGATGGCGGCGCTGGCAGTGGCGGTGATCCTGTCAAACATGGTGGCATTGCCGCTGGGAGGATTGCCCATCGCCCGTCATGCCGCGCCACAAACACGCGCGGCGAAAGCTGCTCCCACCCTGACGCCTCCCACTCATCCCGCGCCAGTGCCGGTGTCGTTTGATCCCAGCCAGAACGCGCCGCTGCCGAATAATCGCCTGATCCTCTTTTACGGCATCGCCGATTCGGGACTGGATTTCAATGGACCAGCGTCGTTGCGCCCGTTCACCTTTCTGCCGCATCTGCAAGCCTTAGGGCGCGCCTACACCAAAGCCGATCCCGCGCATCCCGCCAGAGTGGGTGTGGATGTCGTGGTCAACATCGCCGACAGGTGCCAGAACGCGGTGTTCACCCCATGCAGCCATTTTGTGCCGGCCAGCGTGATCCAAAGCTACATCGACTATTGCCAGGCGCATAACCTCTATCTGTTCCTCGACCTGCAATTTGGCCGCGCCAGCGTGCGCGATGTCGTCTCGCAGGTGCTTCCCTATCTGCAACGCTATCCCTTCGTTGAACTAGCGCTGGATACAGAGTTCCATTTCTACACTCCCGATTTCGGCGTCCCCAGCCTGGATCTCGGTTATGTCGATGCCTTCGACATCAATTGGGTGATCAATCAACTGGCGCAGATTCCCATGCGCTATCACGTGCCGCGCAAGGTGCTGATGATTCACCAATGGTTCGAGGGTGCCATTCACCACAAGGAAGCCATCACCATCACGCCGCTCGTCTCGGTGGTGGTGCATCCCGACGGCTTCGGCTCATTCAGCGACAAGCTGTGGAGCTATCATCATTTCGTCAAAAGCGAGCCGGTGCAATATGGCGGCATGGGGCTGTTTCTCCATCATGCCGACTGCCCCAGCGCCGGTTGCGCGGTGGATACGCCCCAATGGTCGCCGCAACAAGTGCTGAGCCTCACCCCCGCCCCGCTGGTCGTCACCTATGAGTGAACTCACCGCCTGAAATACGCTCACGCCGCCACACCCGCTCAAAATAGGCTATCCCTGTTGCAAGCCTACGACAAGGAGGGCTGCCGATGTTCATCCAACCATGGGCAATTTTTTCATCGGTTAGTGGCGTCTTACTCCTTCACGTAGAGCATATCACAAAACAGCTGAATAGCTGAGGTCTACAGCATCTTGCTGCCTGCTCCATGAGCAAAAGGCAAGGGATTATGCTATGATATAGCATAAAGAGTTCGTGAAATGGAGGCAGACGTATGTTGAACGAATATCTGGAGAAAGCAATGAAGCATGCCACCTTCAAGCAACTTGCCGATGGTACGATTTTTGGTTCCATACCCGACTTTCAGGGAGTATGGGCTGACGCTGATACAGAAGCAGCATGCCGAGAAGAACTACGAGAAGTCCTTGAAGGATGGATTTTGTTAGGCATCGCTAACCATGAAACGTTTCCTGAAGTAGATGGCATGAAACTTGAAATCGGAAAACCAATCTGATGCCCAAACTTGGCCCGATCAAGCGCCGCGATCTGATTGCTTATTTGCGGCAATTAGGCTTTGAAGGACCGGTTGCTGGTGGCAAGCATGAATATATGCAACGCGGAGCAAATCGGCTGAGAATCCCCAATTCGCATCGCGGCGATATCTCGCTCGATTTGTTGCGCGAGATCCTGAATCAAGGCGGAATTACTCGCCAGGAATGGGAACAACTCTAGAAACTGGGAGCAGTTTGGCACTTCGGTCCAAATCAGGCCGCCAAGGAGTATATTTGAGCCAATGCGTAAACGCACTGGCCCCCTTCATCATCCCTAATCCGCTGTCGCGGTGGCGCTGGTAACGCGGAAACCCATCGCGTAGAGGCGGGCATAGTGATCGTTGCGTGCAAGCAACTCGGCATGCGTGCCCTGTTCCACGATGCGCCCCTGCTGGAGCACCACGATCTGATCCGCTCCCTTGATGGTGCTGAGGCCGTAAGCGATGATCAGCGCCGTGCGGCCTTTGAGCAGCTTGCGCACGCCCTGCTGCACCAGCACCTCGGTCAGCGTGTCGATGTTCGCCGTCGCCTCGTCCATGATCAGGATGCGCGGATCGGCCAGGAAGAGTGTCAATCCTTCACGTAGAGCGTACCACAAAACAGATGAATAGCTGAGGTCTAAAGCATCTTGCTGCCTGCTCCATGAGCAAAAGGCAAGAGATTATGCTATGGTATAGTATAAAGAGTTCGTGAAGAGAGGAAACGCCGATGCCAATAGCTTCTCAGGCAATCATGGAAATCGCTCGCTTCATCACCAGCCAGCCAACACCTGAGCAAATCCTCGCTTTCCACGCCTCGCCGGAAGTGGCCGAGCGCGCCTATAGCCTGATCGCTGCTGAGCGTGCAGGAACCATCACGGAAGAAGAACGACGCGAACTCGACAGCTACGAAGCAATCGAGCATATTATCATCCAGGCAAAAGCTGAGGCGAGCAAAAAATTGCGTCAGCAGGCATCTTGAGCTGATGACGACCATTCCCGAAAGATTACGCCGCCACGCCAGAGACCGTGCGCAGGGGCGATGTGAATACTGTCTCATGCCCGAAGGCTTCTCATTTTTGCCTCACGAACCAGATCATATTGTTGCAGAAAAGCATGCGGGAGCAACGACGTTGGAAAATCTTGCCTGGGCATGCTTCTTTTGCAATCGCCACAAAGGCAGTGACATCTCCTCAGTAGATCCCATTTCGGGTCGCATCGTGCCGCTTTTCAATCCACGCAAGCAACAATGGAAGCGTCATTTTCGCCTGAATGGACCGCGAATCGAGCCATTGACTGCAAATGGACGAGCGACAGCTTTCCTCTTGCAGTTCAACGTTCAAGAACGTCTAAACGACCGGCGTAATCTTATGGCATCGGGCAATTACCCCTAGCAAGGATCGCTGCGAGCTTTGCTTCAATCCGCTGTCGCGGTGGCGCTGGTAACGCGGAAACCCATCGCGTAGAGGCGGGCATAGTGACCGTTGCGTGCAAGCAACTCAGCATGCGTGCCCTGTTCCACGATGCGCCCCTGCTGGAGCACCACGATCTGATCCGCCCCCTTGATGGTGCTGAGGCGGTGGGCGATGATCAGCGCCGTGCGGCCTTTGAGCAGCTTGCGCACGCCCTGCTGCACCAGCACCTCGGTCAGCGTGTCGATGTTCGCTGTCGCCTCGTCCATGATCAGGATGCGCGGATCGGCCAGGAAGGCGCGGGCAAAAGCGATCAGCTGGCGCTGGCCCACGCTCAGATTGCGCCCGCGCTCACGAATCATCGTCTGATAGCCATCAGGCAACTGGATGATGAGGTCGTGCGCGCCAACTGCATCTGCCGCCGCCTGGATGTCTTCATCCGTCGCGTCCAGCCGGCCATAGCGGATGTTGTCGGCGATGGTGCCGGTGAAGAGGAACGGCTCTTGCAACACGACGCCGATCTGCTTACGCAGCGAGGCTTGCGTCACCGAGCGCACGTCGTGGCCGTCGATCAGCACCGCGCCGGACTGCACATCATAAAAGCGCGTCAGCAATCCCGCAATGGTGCTTTTACCCGCGCCGGTGGGGCCGACAATCGCCAGCGTGGTGCCGGCGGGCACATGCAGATTCAGCCCATGCAGCACGGGACGATCCGGCATGTAGCCAAAGACCACATCGCGGAACTCCACATCGCCGCGAATGGGCGGCAATTCCAGCGCGTCGGGGGCGTCTTGAATGTCGATGGGCAGCGCGAGGATCTGGAAGATGCGCTCGGCAGCCACGCCCGACCGCTGCAACTGCGTGTATTGCTGGCTGAGATCGCGGATAGGATCGAAGAAGCGGTTGATATAGAGCGTGAAGGCGACCAGCACACCGACCATTAGTGTGTGGTTTGCCACCATTGCGCCGCCGACGAGGATCACCAGCGCGGTGGCGGCGGCGGCGACCACTTCCACCAGCGGCAGCACCAGCGCGGCCACGCGGCTGGCTTGCAGGTTCGTGTCGCGGTTATAGGCATTCAGGTCGTTGAACTCGCGCATCTGGCGGTCTTCGCGCACCAGGCTCTGGATGACGCGCATGCCGGAGATATTTTCTTGCAGCGTCGAGTTCACCAGTGAGATCGCGGCGCGGGTGCGACGAAAGGATTTCTGCGCCTGGCGCTGCCAGAAGATGGCGATGACAAACATCACCGGCAACACGGTGAACGTCACGCCCGCCAGCAGCGGATTCATCGCCAGCATGATGGCCACGATGCCCACCAGCGCGATGACCGAGCTGATCATCGACAACAGGCCGGAACTGAGCATGCTTTCCAGCACATCCACATCGCTTTGCAGGCGCGACATCACGCGCCCGATCTGCGTGCGGTCATAAAAGCTCAACGCCAGCTTTTGCAGGTGCGCGAACATATCCGAACTCAGTTCATAGAGCACCTGCTCGCCGGTCCACGACATCGTCCAGATCTGCCAATATTGCGCCTGCCACATGCCAATGTTGACGGCCAGCAAGATGCCGCTCATCACGATCATCCCCACCAGGTCGCCCCGGCTGATGAAGCGGTCGATGGCGAGGCCGATGAGATAGGGGTTAGCGATATTAAGTCCCGTGTAGACCAGCATGAACAGCATGCTCAGCGCGAGTTTGCCGCGATATTTCCTCAGATACGGCCAGAAGCGCCGCATCAGGCGCAGATTGAACTCGCCCGTCTCCTGCTCGTCGGCGGCGGCCAGGCTATTTTCGCGCCACAAATGATGGCGACGATATTCTGCGTAATTGGCGGCATCAGTGCTTTTGGTTGACGTTGACATGGTTTATGGCTCACTTGTGATGATGACTGGGTGTTTGCGATAGCACGCCCGCCGGGGAAGGATCGCGCGTGGCACGTCCGCCGGGGAAGGATCACGCGTGGCACGTCCGCCGGGGAAGGATCACGCGTGGCACGTCCGCCGGGGAAGGATC
>JAJPKG010000193.1 GCA_021323815.1 Pseudomonadota bacterium | reverse complement strand
GGGTTCTTGGTGCTGGTGCTGGCCCACAGCGGGCGCTGCACTCGCGCGCCTCGCGCCTTCAGCGCCGCGAATTCTTCGCCGCCGAAGATCTTCTGGAAGCTCTCATACGCCAGTTTCGCATTGGCGATGGCCGCTTTGCCGCGCAGCCCCAGGATTTGCTGCTTTTTCGCCTCGTCCGTCGTCTGGTTGGCCAGTGCTTCCAGCCGCTTGTCCGTCTCAGTATCTACGCGGCTGACGAAGAAGCTGGCAACGGAGGCGATGCGGTCGATGGGCTGGCCGGCGGCGACGCGCTTTTGCAACGCGTTGATGTATGCCTGCGCCACTTGCTCATAGACCTTGACCGAGAACATCAGCGTGATGTTGATGTTCAGGCCCTCAGCCAGCATCTGCTCAATGGCCGGCAGCCCTTCCGGCGTTGCCGGGATCTTGATCATCAGATTTGGGCGGTTGACACGGCCCCACAAGTAGCGCGCTTCCTCGATGGTCTGTTGCGCGTCGTGCGCCGCGCCGGGCGAGACTTCCAGCGAGATGAAGCCGTCCGCGCCGTTGCTCTGGTCATAGACCGGGCGCAAGATATCAGCCGCCATCTGAATGTCGGTGATGGACAACTCATCAAAAATTTTCTTGGGATCGGTCATGCCCTGGCGGACCAGCAACTTCAACTGATCGTCGTAGTCTTCGCTGCCACCGATGGCTTTCTCGAAGATCGTCGGGTTCGAGGTCGCGCCACGAATCTCGCCTGCCGCGATCAACTTGCCGAAATCCCCGTTCTTCATAAAGCTGCGGAGAATAAAGTCGATCCAGGGACTTTGCCCCAGCGCGACCAACTCCGTTAAGGGACTGCTCATGACTGACAAAACTCCTCTTCCATTGCCCTGATCTCACCCAACCGGCGCACGTGGCGTTCCAAGCCGGAGAATCTGGCCGCCATGAAAGCGTCTACCAGTTCTTTCGCCAGCGCTGGGCCGATGACCCGCGCGCCGAGTGACAGGACGTTCATATCATCGTCTTCCACGCCTTGCCGCGCCGAAAACGTGTCGTGGCACAGGGCCGAGCGGATGCCGCGCACTTTGTTCGCCGCCGCGCTGGCCCCCACGCCGCTGCCGCAGATCAGCACGCCGCGCTCTGCCGCACCCGATTGCACCGCTTTGGCGACGGCTTTGGCATAGACGGGATAATCATCATTGGGATCGGTGCCGTCACCACCCAGATCGTGCACCTCATGCCCTGCTGCTTGCAACGCGGCAATCACCGTCGCCTTTAACGGAAATCCGGCGTGGTCCGCGCCGACCGCTACGCGCATGGCTATTGCTCCTTTCCTGGGCGCGATATATCTCGCCCCTACAGTATTGACCGGGCGAGGCATGCCGTCGCCCCTACATACCCATCATACCCATTGTTATCGGCACCATCCTATGCTCGCCCCAGCAGAGCGAGGGCACGGGCGGCGATGTTTTCCGGCGTGAAGCCGAATTTTTCGTACAGTACTTTATACGGGGCCGAGGCACCATAATGGGTCAAGCCCAGCACGTCACCTTGCAGCCCGACGTATTTGTGCCACGACATCGGCACGGCAGCTTCCACCGCCAGCCGCTTCGTGATGTTCGGCGGCAACACCTGATCGCGGTACTGTTGCGGCTGCTTGTCGAAAATCTCCGTGCAGGGCATGCTCACCACGCGGGCGCGCGTGCCTTTGGCGGCGAGTTGCTGCTGCGCTTGCAGGCACAGCGACACCTCAGAGCCGGTGGCGATGAGGATCACTTCGGGATCGCCGCCCTGCGCCTCTGAGATGATGTAGCCGCCGCGTTCCACGTTGCTGGCCGGCGCGACCTGGTTTTGGTCGAGAATCGGCAGGTTCTGGCGCGTCAGCGCGAGCGCGGTGGGGCCGTTGCTGTTCGCCAGCGCCGCGCGCCAGGCATAGGCCGTCTCGTTCGCATCGGCGGGGCGGATGACCGTGAGACCGGGGATGGCGCGCAACGCCGCCAGCTGCTCAATGGGCTGGTGTGTCGGGCCATCCTCGCCCAGACCGATGCTGTCGTGGGTGAAGATATAGATCACGCGCACGCCCATCAGCGCCGCCAGGCGGATTGCGCCGCGCATATAATCTGAGAAGGTCAGGAAGGTGCCGCCATAAGGGATCAAGCCGCCGTGCAGTGCCATGCCGCTGAGGATCGCACCCATCCCGTGCTCGCGCACGCCAAAATTCATGTTGCGTCCGACGCGATCTTCGGCACTGAACAGCCCCTCGCCCTCGATCAACGTCTCGTTCGAGGTCGCCAGATCCGCCGAGCCGCCCATCAGCGCGGGCAGTTTCGGCGCGACAGCGTTGATCACCTTGCCTGACGCCACGCGGGTAGACATCTCGCCCTTGTTGTCGGCGGGCGACCACGTGGGGATGGCGCTGTCATAGCCGTCGGGCAGCGCGCCGCTCATCATCGAAGTCCACTGCGCCGCGAGATCTGGGTATGCCTGAGCATAGGCGCTGAAGCGTTGCTGCCAGTCTTGCTGCAACTGCTCGCCGCGTTTTGAGGCTTCGTGGAAGTGTTCCAGCGTTTGCGGGGGAATGTAGAACGGTTCTTCCCACTGCCAGCCCAGGTTTTGCTTCGTCTTTTTCACGTTGTCAGCGCCCAACGGGCTGCCGTGCGCTTTGTAAGAGTCTTGCAGGGGACTGGCAAAGCCGATGTGCGTGCGCGAAACGATCAGCGAGGGCCGCTCGCGTTCCTGAACAGCGTTATTGTATGCGTTCTCGAGCTCGTTGCGATTGTTGCCGTCGATGCGCTGCACATACCAGCCATATGCCTCGAAGCGCGAGCCAACGTCTTCGCTCATGGCCTCGCTGGTGGGGCCGGAAAGCATCACCTTGTTGTCGTCATAGACGACGATCAGCTTATTCAGGCGCAGATGACCGGCAATGGCGCAGGCTTCGTGCGAGACGCCTTCCATCATGTCACCGTCACTGGCAAAGACAAAGGTGCGATGGTTGACGATCTCATGGCCGGGGCGATTAAAGATCGCCGCCAGGTGCGCCTCGGCAATGGCCATGCCGACGGCATTGCTGATGCCCTGGCCCAGCGGCCCGGTCGTCGTCTCGACCCCCGGCGTCAGCCCGTGTTCCGGGTGCCCCGGCGTGATCGATTCCCACTGGCGAAAGCGCTTGATCTCGTCCAGCGACACGTCGTAGCCATAGAGATGCAGCAAGCTATAGAGCAACATGCTGGCGTGTCCGGCGGAAAGCACGAACCGGTCGCGGTCCGGCCAGTTGGGATCTTTGGGGTTGAACTTGAGGAAGTGCTGCCACAAGACGTATGCCGCCGGGGCCGCACCCAACGGCATGCCGGGATGCCCCGAATTTGCCTGCTGCACCGCGTCAATGCTGAGGGTGCGAATGGTGTTGACACAGAGATCGTCGAGCGAAATCTGCTGGTCGATAGCCACGAGAACTTCTCCTTACGGGTGACTCAGAGCGGGCGTGTACACATGACACGTTCATCATACAACGCCCGCGCGGGAAAGCGGCTCAGCTATAAAAAGAGCGCCGCCGTCGCAACGATTCTTCTTTCTTTATCGGCACTTTCGATATCCTCAGCGGATCGAAAACCCATGCAGCATGGCGCGGGCCAAATGCTCTCACGGTCTTAAGCCGAAAGGGTGATCGTTGCGACTGCACGGCGCTGTGAAAATGCTTGTTTGGTTGGCGGCATTGCTCAACCGTCCGCATGGATGATAGCGCATCTGCGCGCGGTTGTGCAAATAGACGCGGGTGATGAAATGCAAGCCGCGATGTTGGGGAAACAGGGCGCGATGGGGAGCAACAGGGCGCGATGGGGAGCAACAGGGCGCGATGGGGAGCAACAGGGCGCGATGGGGAGCAACAGGGCGCGATAAATCGCGCCCCTACGGGTGATTGTAGGTCAGCGTCCAGCTTGTTGGGCTGCTGAAGTTGAACGTCACGGTATAGCCTTTCGCCGTCCAGGTGTTGTTGCCCACCGAGGTCCAATTCTGAATGGGCATGGTATAGTTCAGGAAGCTCTGGATGGATGCCACCGTCCCAGAACTGCACAAGGGAACGATGATATTTTGCGTCGCGCCCTGGCTCATGCCCACATAGGTCAGCGGCGGCAGCGCCACATAAAGCGCCTGACTGTCATCGATGATATAAAACGATTGCAATTGCCCGCTGAAATTGCAGTTTGGTGCAGGAGGCGGCTGAAAAAGATCCAGCGTGAATATGGTGAGGCCCTGCTCCACATTCTCGTTTTCCAGCGAGACATAGCGAGGCACAGCACCTTTGGTCCAGCATAATCCTGCCTGCTTGCCATGACAGGGGACGAAGTAGCCGCCGTCATAGGGCACTTTGTACAGGAAGGGCGCGCTCCACCCTTGCGAGGACATCGCCTGTGCAAAGAAGGTATCCACTCCCTGGGCATCCAGGTTTGGCGCGCACACGCGTATATTTTCGACGGCATATCGCCCAGTGCCACTGCTTGCGATGGTGATGCCGGTGCTATACGCCCCACCAGGCAAAGGCACGTCGCTGAACGCGCCGCCCACGTTCGTTGCCGGGTGCCCCCCCATTGCTTGCGCGCAGCTGAGCGCGGGCGCTGTCGTCGCCGTCGGTGCCGGCGGCGTGGTGGGGACTGCGGTCGCCAGTGGTGGAGCGGTGGGGTTGGCCGCCCCGATGGTGCTGGTGTGGTTCGGCAGCGTGACGACGGTGGATGTTTGCGGATTGGGATGAAAGAGGCCGGAAAATGGCCCCGCGCCGGCTGCGCCCACGCCCAGCAACGCCGCCAGCACAATGATGACCAGCGCGATTGTACCGACAATCAGAGGAGCGCTCGCATTTACGGCGCGGGGATACGTCGGAGCGAGTGGCGGCGTCAGATTGCCGGTGCTGAACGACGCTGAATTGGGCGACGGCCACTGTTGCGGCAGCGGCTCAACCGGCTGCCAGGTTTGGGGTTGCAGGGGGGCTGGCGGCACGCTTTCGCTCGGCAGGGGCAGCGGCGCGAACGGGGCGACATCCGCAGCGGGGAGCGTGGCGTTGGGGACAGGGGTGCCGCAACTGGGGCAAAAACGATCCCCTGGGCTGAGCGGCTGGCCGCAGTTTGCGCACTGCATTCCGAGGAAACCTCACAATCTGAAAATGAGAAAATCCAGTTGGCGGAACAATCTCTCACGAGATCTCCTGGTTTAGTATAGCTTATTTGAGGCATAGAGGATAGATGGAGATTTCGCGCGGGCTACAAGCCTCTTGTAGGATGCGCATTCATGAAATATGCAGCAATAGGCCAACCTGAATCCTACGGGATCGGACGCGATAATCCAGTTTTAGCGTGTACAGCGGACACTAGCCCGGAGGGGTTTCTGTTCCGAGCCGGGAGGTTGAGCTCCCGGCGGGCGTTGCCGGACGATGGCCACGTTATGTTGTACAACATCATCATCGCGCCCCTACGGAACCGTCGTGCCATTCGGTCTGGGGGGAAGCCAGGGCAACCACAAGGGATTGCCCCTCCACATGCAAGGCTGTCAATCATCGTAGGGGCGCGATGAATCGCGCCCAAATCGCCTGCCACGTGCGATCATTGTGCCATGCGGTGTGTAGGGGCGATGCTGATGACGCTTGCCCTGCCTCCTCACCCGCTCGCCCGGTCGCCTTCAGTGGTTCGCCCTGGTCGCTGTGGCCTCAACTAGCCGAAGAGCTTCATGCCATCGGCAGCGGCACGCGCCAGTCGATCTCCCACCCATGTGGATCGCTGATGGACCAGTGGATCGTCTTGCCGCCCTGCTGCCAGGTTTGATCGCCGCCGGAGCCGCTCAGGTGGCTGAAACCTTGTTTGGGCAACTCAGTCTGCATGAAGGTGATGATGCTCGACACCGTGCCGGCGCTGCAAATGTCTTCACCCTTTTGCCCGCCAGCGGCGTCGTTGGGCAGCAGCAGCGATAGCGGCGGTAACGCAACGTAGTAGGTGAAGACGCCCAGGAATGGCTGGAAGCCGGGCGGTTCAGGGTGCGCAAACGAACTGCCGCAGGCCGGCACCGGTGGCGGCAAGAACAGGCGCAGTTGATACGTCGTCGCCCCACCATGATCCACCACGTGTTCCAGGCCGACAAAGCGTTGTGGCGTGCCTTTGCCCCAGCAATAGGCGTCGCCACACGGAGCGAAATAGCCACCGTCAAAGGGCAACTTGCTGACCTGCGGCCAGCCGGCACTGGGATATTGGCTGGCGAAGAAAGCATAGACCGCGCTGGCGCTGGCACCGTCGGTACATGCCTGATCAAGATACACCGACCACAGATTCGAGCCGCCATCCAGGTATGTGGTGGCTGGCGCTACGGACGAGTTACCAGGCAACGGTGCGTCGCCGAAAGGCGTCATTGCGGGCGTGCCGCTGGCCGTCCCGCCCGGCAGCAGCGTGGCACAGTTTACTGAGGGCGAAGTGCTGGGGGAGGTGCTGCTCGATCCCCCGCTGCCTGAGCCGCTGCTGCTGCTAGAACTGCTCCCCGTCGTCACCACAGTGACGGTGCCGCCGTCGCAGGCCGCCACGAGTAACGCCAAGGCCATAACGAACATGCTGATGAAGCCGCGCGCTGAGAAGATCCCTTTACCCATCATGACCCTCCGCAGATTCTCACCTCATAGATGCGGCGCGAAGCTATTGCCGCTCTCACAGAGAAGAAACGCGGGCAAAGGGATTTTGCGCGGGCGCATCAACGGCTGTGAGCCAGCTCACACGGCGGCTCGGTCACCCGTTCGCGCGCATCCGTCTCCGGCTCTGCGCGCATGCCCCCACCGGCCACGCGGGCGAAACGCGCCAGAATGGGGCGGTGATCAGACGCCCTGTTGACCGGGCAGCCCGGTTCATCGCAAACGGCCTCGCAGCCCTGAATGCGTTTTGCCAGCAGGGGATCGGCCCAGAGATAGTCGATGCGCCCGGCGGGTTCAGGCAGGGGACAGGTGGGCGGAATATCTTGCGCGGCGTGGGTTGCGCGCAGGCATTCCTGATAGCCGGCTCCGGCCAGGTGCGGCACCACCCAGCGCGGCAGATAAAGATTCGCCGCCAGATCAAACAGCTGTGCCAGCCAGGGCGTTGTGGGAATGCGCCGGATGAGCGGCAGCAACGGGTGCAGTTTCGGCGGCACGATATACGCCAGGTGCGGCTGGCCGGGCAGGTCAGATCGCGTGCGCCGGCGCTCGGCATCCAGTTCGATGACGCGCGCAAGCAGCCTGACCGGCTGGAAGGGTTCGCCGGGGGTGAGGGTGTTGAAATCGCCCATCAGCAGATGTGGCACGCCGTTCTTGCGCGCATCCGCCATGCCATCGATGATGGCGCGCATTTCGGCGACGCGCTGCCGTTCCGCTGCATGGCCGCGAAAGAAATCTGCCGTCAGGTGGCAGACGAAGATATGCCAGGGCTGCGGCTCGCCGGGCAGATCGATCACCGCCTCGATCAAGCCTTTCTGGAAAACCGGGCAACCATGCTGCGCCCAGGCGCGGATGGGCCAGCGGGAGAGCAGCGCCACATGATAGCCGCTACGCGCGTAGCCGATGATGTGTTCCATCCCCAGCCGCTCGGCCAGTTCGCGCACGGCGGAGGGATCGTTCGCTTCTTGCAGCCCCACCACATCGGGCGCGTGATGGCGAATGACGGCCTCTATGGCCGGCATGCGACCATCCTTGCCTCCGACGAGGATGTTATAGGTCATTACAGTGAATGAATTGCTCGGCTGCATCGGTGGCGGCTCCCTCGATATGGTCTGTCGATCATCAAAACGCAGGAGTCGCGCCACGAGCAACATCAGCAACCGGGGATAGAAAGCATTTCACACCGGTGTCGGCCCAATCATCAGCCGGCGAATGAAGTCGCGCCCATGAACCTGATAACCACAAAGGCTGCCTGCGCGGTCTAGGTTCCGCGAGCGTCGCAACAGTGGGCATGAAAATGCCACGATCCATCATGCAGCAGATGTGGTCGCGGCAGGCGTGGTTCAGGCGGGGATATCAGCGGGCGCTGATTTCGGTGCGCGGGTCGATCTGACGGCCAAAGATGTGACCAGGCGCGCCGCACGCGTCACATTCCTGGGGCATGGAGCCAAGATGGATGGCACCGCAGACGCCGCAGGTCCAGCGGCTGGCGAGCACGCGCACCAGATCGCCCCGGCTGACGATGCCGATGACATAGGGGCCGTCCACGACGGGGACGCGTTTGATGCGATGGTTGGTGATGAGCTGCGCGATCTGATCGGTGGTGGCATCATCGGTGACAGAGATGACGTGGCGAGTCATAATCTCAGTGACCCTGGCGCTCTCGTCGCCGTTCTCGCCTTTGTGGCGCAACACATCAGCCTCGGTGACGATGCCAACCAGGCGATCATGGCGGTCCAGCACGGGCATGCCGCTCACGCGATATTCGGCCAGCCGGCGAATAACATCTCGCACGGTGGCATCGTCGTGAATGCTGATCACGTCGCGGGTCATGACTTCTTTGGCAAACATTGGAATTACCCTCCCTCATTGGCGAACAAACAGCGTCGCCTCGCATTCCCCGTTGAACGCGAGAACATGGGATCACGTGTCCCGCAAGTGCTGTGCCTGAGCGCATTCCGTTCCACCAATTGACCGTAGGGGCGCGATTCATCGCGCCCATGCGAGCGTCTGTTTTGCGGGAACACTTTCCGATAAGTATACCTGAGGAGCGGACGGAATGCCATAGAGCCAGTTAACAGATGGGATCAGGCTAGTTGCGCTGCCAGATACACCACCGCAGCGGCACAGCCCCAGGAAAGCGTCACCCCCGCGCCGCCATGCCCATAATTATGGAGTAGACCTGGACGCGCGGGATCGGCTTCCACGCGCACGCCGCCGTTGCGGGCAGGACGCAGCCCGCAGGCGACTTGCGTGATATCGTCTGGGGCGATCTCGCCCAATGCCGGCGCGAACTGCCGGGCGCGCTCTATGATAGACGGCGTCTGTGCTTCGTCGATGGTTAGCCGCTCGTCGTTGGCCGTGTTGACGCCGCCCAGCACAATGTCATCAATGCGCGGGATGACGTAGACCAATCCTTGGGGGCCGTTGTCCGCAGACATCGTGCGCAGATGCTCGCGCCCCGCGCTCTTGCGGATGCGCACCACCTGCCCGCGCACCGGATACATGGCCGGGTCGGGTACCAGCTCGCGCGCTCCCAGCCCGGCGCAGTTCACCACCACCGGCGCGGCGGCGAAGGCTTCCGCGACGTCGGCAACGGCGCGCTGTTCCACACGCCCGCCCCGCGCCTGAAAGGTCTGCTGCACATAGGGCAAATACGTGGACATGACGATCACCGGCGCGTCGAAGGCATAGCCATCGGCGTACCCTTCCGGCAATTCGTCGGGCCGGGCACGGCGGAAGTTGTCGGCATAAGCGCGCCACTGCGGCAACTGAGCGTCGCTGAGCGGCTGCGGCGACAGTTCCAGCACGCCCTCATGCCAGCGCACGCCGCGTTCAGGATGCGCCACATCGGCGCGGAAATGCTCATATGCGATGCGACCCCACTCCGCCACTTTGTCTGCCGGTTCCACCAGATAGGGATACCACAGCGCGGCGGCGACATCTGAGGTGGTGTGAGGCGACAATTCCCGCGCCCACACCTGCACCTGATGTCCCGCGTCTTGCAGGGTCAGCGCGGTGGTCAGCCCGATGACCCCGCCCCCGATGACGACGATCTCCATACTCTACGCTCTGCCCCTTTCGCCATGATTCGGTGCCTGCACGCGCATTGTATCATGAGCTTGGCTATTCGTAGCGTAGCACCCTCGGCGGGGCGGATGTGCGCCGCCCGCCATGCTACGCTGGCGGCGACGAATATGCAGAGGGCAGATGCATCCCCGGCGTTGCCCCGCGACAACGCCTGGATGATGCGAAGAGGATGAGATAGCAATTACGCGGCTTGTTGTGGTGTAGATCCCCGCATGCCGCGCAACGTTGCGCGACCGGCGACCGCGATGGCCGCGAGCATCAGCAGCACGGGAACCAGGCTGTTGAGCGCGGTGTTGGTGGCCAGCACGCCGTCATTGCCGGAAAGATAGGCGCTGGGCGAGGCCAGCCACAAGCCGAAGAACCACGCGACCACGCCAAGCAGCATGGCGACCATCAGCACGGTTGTGAAGAGGCCCGGCAGCATGGCGAAGCGATAGAGACGCGGATCGATCTCGCTGCGGGCAATGGCGCTGAGCACCGCGCTGGTGCTGGCGAAGGCTGCGACAATGAAAACCAAGCCGAGCGAGGCCACCCCCAGGATGCGCGCCGGACTATGGATCGTCGCTGGTGTTGCGCCGCCGGGATCAAGATGTATAAGCAGCATCAGATAGCCCCAGACAACGGCCAGCGCGACGGGCGGCACGGCGAAGCGGATGAGGATGTCGCCCCGCTGATGGGCGAAGGCATAGCGCGCGGCTGACCATGCCAGTGGCAGCCCACCCACCAGCACGGCCAGCAGCGACAGCGCCGCGCCGCCGGCCACAATCAGATAGGCTATTTCTAGGATAGGATGAGCGGCGGGCAACGATGATTTCATGACGTCTTCGGTCATCTTCTGAAAGCCGATGCCCGCGATGACGAACGCGATATACGCGGCAAAGATGGTGCTGAGCGACCGGCGATAGGTCGGCATAGTGAATGATCCTTTCCCCACATCAAGATGTTCGGCTAACGCACCGAGCAGCAGATCACCCGATTCGCTCAGCCACAGGCGCGTGACGCCCGCCGCGCCCGCCTCATGCCAGGCAGCACGGCAACTCTGGGCGAAGACGTGATAGATTTCGGTGCCATACTCGCGGCGAAACGAAGCGGGATGCAGACACAGCAGGCGACGATAGCTCCACAGGGCAAAAGCCAGGACCGCCGGATTTTTGCGCGGCGCAGCGGATGAAGATTGATTCATAGCGCACCCCCAAACGAGAGTCCCGGCACGTCGCCGTCTTGCACCACGCCCTTATCGTGCGCCAGTGCCACCAGCGCGCCCAGCCGGCGCGTCTCGGCTTGCAAGACGGAGCGCCCGAACGGCGTCAGCCGATAATAGCGCCGTCGCTCGTCATCCAGTTCGGGATCTGGTCGCTCTTCGGCTTCTTCGATCAAGCCGTCCGCCAGCATTTGTTTGATGGAGCGATAGAGTGTGGTGGCACCCAGCCGCAGTCGGCCCTGGGTATATGCCTCGACCTCGCGCATGATGCCGTAGCCATGCCGCTCGCCGCCCACCAGCGCCAGCAAAATATGCAGCACTGCCGGCGTCAGCGGCAACAGGCTCGCGGGATCGGGCGCTTGCTGTCTCTCAGCCATAGGGTTTCCTCTATCAGTGATTGCTATGTGCATATCGACTATACCCGAAATGGAAATATAACCGACATGGGTATAGTAACTGATCACGTGATGGTTTGTCAAGCCCCGTCCTTGTGAAATGATGCCGCGCGGCGAGCCGAAAGTCCGGTGTGCCAGCGCGGCCATGTGCTATAATGAGGCGAAACGATACGCATACTACATAAAGCGGAATCTTTACATGATGCCTGCCCAGGTCATCCGTTAAGGAGAGTC
This sequence comes from Pseudomonadota bacterium, assembly GCA_021323815.1. Lineage (GTDB taxonomy): Bacteria > Chloroflexota > Ktedonobacteria > Ktedonobacterales > JACDGC01 > JAJPKG01. The sequence continues at coordinate 589 of JAJPKG010000193.1, read as the reverse complement.
TTTCCCATGAGTTTGGTGAAGCGCATCTTCGGCGACCCGAATGAGCGCGAATTGAAAAAGCTGCGCCCAGTTGTTGACCAGATCAACAGCCTGGAAGACGAGATCGCGGAACTGAGCGATGATGATCTGCGCTCTCGCACGGCGGAGTTTCGCGCTGAACTGGAACAATGCGCCGACCAGGACGAGCAAGATGACCTGCTGGAAGACATTCTGCCCGAAGCCTTCGCCATTGTGCGCGAAGCGGGCAAGCGCACCATCGGTCAGCGCCATTACGACGTGCAGCTCATCGGCGGCATGGTGCTGCATCAGGGCAAGATCGCCGAGATGCGCACCGGTGAAGGTAAAACGCTGGTTGCCACCCTGCCATCCTATCTCAACGCCCTGACCGGGCGCGGCGTGCATGTCGTGACGACCAACGATTACCTGGCCCACCGCGACGCGGAGTGGATGGGCCAGATCCATCGCTTCCTGGGCCTGACGGTCGGCACCATCCTTTCGGGTCCCGAACACCAAAATCCCGACTTGAAGCGCGCGGCGTATGCCGCCGACATCACCTATGGCACCAACAACGAGTTCGGCTTCGACTATC
>JAJPKG010000075.1 GCA_021323815.1 Pseudomonadota bacterium | reverse complement strand
TCGGTCCGCGCCGTGACGAGGGGCCGCTGCGCTTTGGCGAGGAAACTTTTTTGCGGCTTGTTGTCGCGTTTGCCGCTTGGTTTGGGCGCGTGCGACCGGGCAACCGCGATCCACGCTATCTCACCGGCTACATCATGGCACCGGGGAATAATATGGCTATTACGGCTGATCTCTACCTGGCATGCGGTGGCTTCCCGCGCAGCGCCATTGAAAAGACTCATGAGGACCGGGCGCTGGTCAACGCGGCGCGCCTCATCACCCCCAACATCGCCCGCCGACGTGATATGCTCGTGCTGAACTCGCTGCGCCGTCTGCGCCGGTGGGGATTGCGCCGCACGCTGCTATGGTACTGGGATCATCGCTGGTTGCCTGACGAGGTAGACATCCGATGACGCGCATCACTTCCCTGGGCGAGATATATGCCACGCTGGAGCGTCTGGCGCACGATCGCCCTGACGACATCGCGCTGGTCTCGTCTCAGGGGCAGCCCACCACATTCGCCGCGCTCAACACGGCGATCTGTGCGGCGGCAACCCGCCTGCAAGCGGAAGGGATGCGGCGCGGCGACGCGGTGGCGTTCAGCGTCCGCCCATCGGTCGAGGCTGTCATCCTCATCCTGGCGACGGTGCGCGCCGGGGGGACCATCGTTGCCGCCGATCCCGGCATGGGTGCGGATCTTTTTGCCGCGCGCATGGCGGCGGTGCAACCCCGGTTTGTCATGGCCGAAAGCGTGCTATATGCCCTCTCGGCCAGCCGCCTGGCGCGTCGCGTGTTACGCGGCAGGCATCTGGAACTGCCCCAGGTGGGCAAGATGGCTGGGTGTCGCTTTGTGCGCGTCGGTCGCTGGCTGCCGTGCACCCCCCCCTCGCTTGACGCCGCGCGCCTCATGCGCCCGTTGTCGCGCTACGAGCCGCCCGTCCCGTTGCAGGCGGACGATCCCGTTTTGATCATTTTCACATCAGGAACAACGGCGCAACCGCGCGCCGTCGTGCATACCGCGCGTTCCATCTCCGCCATGCTCGACGCCTCACGCCTGATCGCGCAGGTGGATGCCGGTTCCATTGTCGTGACCGACCAACTGCACAGCATTCTCCCCGCCCTGCTGGCGGGGGCGAGCGTCGTGCTTCCCAAGATCGGCGCGGGCGCTGCCGGCATGCTCGACCTGGTGCATCGCAGCCGCGCCACGCACGCCTTCTTTGTGCCGTCTGATCTGCATCGTCTCGTCGCGCAATGCGCGCAGCATGGCCGGGCGCTCCCCGTCTCGCTCCGCTGGCTCGTCCTGGGGTCCGGGCCGGTGGATCGGTCGCTTCTGGGGCGGCTGCGCCCATTCCTGCCGGATGCTGCGCGGGTTCGTTCCGTCTATGGCCTCACGGAGATGGTGCCGGTCGCGTGCGTGGATATGGCGGAGAAACTGGCCTGGCAGGGCGAGGGCGATCTTGTCGGCGCGCCGCTGCCGGGGGCGCGCGTGCGCCTCAGCGAAGATGGCGAGCTGATCGTGGGGGGTGAGTGGCTTTGTGACCGCTATCTGGGCGGCGAGCCGCTGGCGGAAGTCGCCACCGGCGATCTCGCCCGTTTTGACGCCGATGGCCGCATCGTCCTGCTTGGGCGCGTCAAGGATATGATTATTCGTGGCCATTACAATATTTATCCTGCGCTCTATGAGGGGAAGATCGCGGAAATTCCAGGCGTTGCGCGCTGTGCTCTGATTGGCGTGTGGGACGAACGCCTCGCGGATGAGCGCGTGATCCTGGTGCTGGAGCCGGCGGCGAACGAGACCGATCCTGAGCGGCTCAAGCGACGGGTCGCGCAGGCGCTGCGCACTGCTGCGTTGATTGACGTGCCGGCGTTGCCTGATGCAATGGTGGTCATGCCCTTGCCTGAAACCGGCAGGACGCACAAGATCGACCGTGCCGCGCTGCGGCAGCAACTGGCCGCACGGTTTGGCACTCTGCATGGGCGAAAGCCCTAGCAGATTCTTGGTTCAGCCAGCGTGCTTACCAGCCAGACTCACACCTGACTGCCAGAGGCACCTCTGTCCCCAAGCGTTGCACCAGTTCGCGACTGGCCTGTTTCCCTGTGCCCCAGGGTACAGCAAGGATCTCCCACTGAAACCACTCCGACCGCTCGGTGGGAACTGCCTCACCATCTCGCATGATGGATCTCTTTGCACCGGTTTCACGCACATCCTCCCACAGAAACAGCGTGATCGTCAAGGGGACGATCGCTGGTTACAACCTTTGCCTGCCCTTTCATTTGCATGGCCTCAAGGGACAGTGGCTTTACGGGCTTTCTGTAATGTCGGATCTCGCTAAAGCTGCGCCGTCTGCCACCCTCGTTAGATATTCTGATTTCTCAACATTTTGCACGCCACAGCGCCGGAATGCGCGAGCGGTATGGCTGATGCGAAGAAAAACCACGCGACTAAACATCTTGAGCAGTGATATCATGCAGATGGAATAGACAGAAGTCGGCCAGATCGGCATGGATCAAGCGATGCATGCGTGCAGATGCACGCCTGCGCGGAGGTCTGCCGGCAGTGCGCCGCGTCGTGCCGGCGCATGGCGGCTGCGGCATAAAAAAACCAGCGCGCATTCCTTGCGCGGGGAAGAGGCGGGGCCATGCAGCCGGAAGCGCTGATCACCATCCCCACTCCTGCGGGACCGGTGCGGGGAATCCTCGATGCTGTTCCCGGCGCGCCGGGCGGCGTCATCATGGTTGGGGGCGCGGGTGGCGGCATGCATGGCCCCGCCGGCGTCTATGGCCCACTGGCCGCGCGACTGCAAACCGAAGGTGTTTCCGCCTTGCGGCTGGACTATCGCCGCCCCAACGCGCTGGTTTCATGCATCAAAGATACCCTGGCGGGGATCGCCTTCCTGGATGGTCAGGGCGTCACCTCAATTGTGCTGATCGGCTGGTCATTCGGCGGCGCGGTGGTCATCGCGGCGGGCGTGGCAAGCCCACTGGTTGTGGGGGTGGTGGCCGTCGCCAGCCAGACGTTTGGCACGGTTGATGTGGAACTGCTCGCCCCGAAGCGTCTGTTGCTTTTGCATGGCACCGCCGATCAAGTCCTGCCCCTTTCTTGCTCGACAGACATCTATTGCCGCGCCCGCGAGCCGAAAGAGATAATCTTTTTCGAGGGTGATGGGCATGGCATCGAGCATCACGCCCAAGAGATGTGTGATCTGCTGTTGGATTGGAGCATCCGCGCGTTAGCGCCGCCCCCTGACCCCGGCACGCCTTGAGGCTGGCCAGGGACGGCGGCGTATGAGCCTGAAAGACAAGGAGGTGCAACATGGCCGGTGAAACATCCACTGCTGCGCCATCGTGGTGGCAGAAAGTGACATCTCCGTAGGTTGTTCTGCCCTTGTGAGCGTGTGGCATCAGCCTTTTCGGTGCGCTACGCTACAATGAGAGGCACAGATCAGTCAACTTTCTCGCGCCAGGAGGAATCTTCATGCCCGCTCAGCCCCCTTTCACCAAGCTTGTGGCGATTCTGCCCGCGACCGTGCCTTTCACCGGGCCAGAGACGCTGGAACGGCGTTCCGGCATCCCTTTCACCCTGCGCCTGGGGGCGAATGAGAGCGCCTGGGGGCCGTCGCCCCGCGCAGTGGCGGCCATGTGCCAGGCGGCAGCTCAGGTGAACTGGTATGGCGATCCCGAAAATTATGAGTTGCGCGCTGCTCTGGCGGCAAAGCACGACGTGGGGCTGGCGAACGTCGTGATCGGCAGCGGCATCGACGACCTGTTGGGGTGGATCGTGCGGGCATTCATTGAGCCGGGCGAGGTGGTGGTGGCATCGCTGGGGGCTTACCCGACGGTGGCGTTTCACGTGGACGGCTTCGGCGGACGGCTGGTGCGCGTGCCCTATCGCGCCGGTGATGACCACAACGATCTGCCGGCACTGGCAGCGGCGGCACGCGAGCATCATGCCAAACTCGTCTACCTGGCGAATCCCGATAATCCTACCGGCACGTGGCACAGCGCCGAGGCCGTGCGCGCTTTCGTGGACGACCTGCCGCCGGGATGCCTCTTCATCCTCGATGAAGCGTACATCGAATTTGCTCCGCCCTCAACCGCGCCGCAGATCGATATCGCTGATCCCCGCGTGCTGCGGGCGCGCACGTTTTCCAAAGCCTATGGCATGGCGGGTGCGCGCATCGGCTATTTGCTGGGCGCGGCGGAGATCATCGCCGCCTTCGAGAAGATTCGCCTGCATTTCGGCGTGAACCGCGTTGCGCAGATCGGCGCACTAGCTGCGCTGGAAGATACTGACTTTCTGGCTCAGGTCGTGGCAGGGACCGCCGCTGGGCGCGAGGAGTATGCTGCGCTGGCCACATCATTGGGATTGCGCGCGCTGCCCTCAGCCACCAATTTCGTTGCCATCGACGTTGGCTCTGAGCGGCGAGCATCGCAGCTTGTGGCGGAACTGGCGCGGCGTGGCGTCTTCATCCGCATGCCCGGCGCGCCGCCCATCAGCCGCTGCATCCGCGTCACCGTCGGGCTGCCCGATCAGCGTGAAGCGTTCGCCGCCATCTTCCGCGATGTGTGGGGTGAGTAGCTGCCGGCATGCGCACGCCACAGCAGGCGTTTTGAAAATGCTGTCGTTCCTGCTGTTGCCGGCGGCATTATTTGCGCTGGGACCGCGGATCTCCGTCCCCGGCAGGCATGCATCGCGCTCCTCTGTGAAGTCTCATCAACCGCCGGCTCTATCTCGCCGCGCGCACCTGTTGCGCGAGCAGAAGCCCAAGAATCGCGAGCAGCGCCAGATCTGCCACAATGCCGATTCCCTGGAAGATGGCGCGTGACAGGGTGAATGGCTGGGGATAGCGATAGAGCTGATCGGCGGCAGCATAATAGACGGTTGAGCCAGCGGCGGGATGCGCCAGGGCGACCACTCCCACCGATTGGCCGGGAGGTGCCGGCAGCCCCCCAAGCCGCGCCCAGGTGGTGCCGCCGTCTTCTGAGCGAAAGACGCCCGTATCTGTGCCCGCCAGCAGGAACGAGGGATTTTGGGGATCTGCCGCGAGGCTGATGGCGCGGTTCATCGTGCCCAGCCCCACGCTGCTCGGCACCCAGCTTGCTCCGCCGTCTGTGCTGCGATAGACGCCGGCGCTGGTGCCGGCATAAAGGCGTGTGGGCGAGGCATGGGCCACCACGAAGGCATTCACTGTTGCCGGCAAGCCATGCCCGCTGGGCGACCAGTTCATGCCGGCATCGGCGCTGACATACACCCCGCCGGGGATGAGCGCGGCGAAGATATGGCCGGCTGTCACATCCAGTCCATACACTGAACTGCCGGATGGTAGCCCGCTGGTGGCGCTGTTCCACGTCTGGCCGCCGTCAGTGGAGCGATACATCCCGGTTGTGCCGCCGGCCAGCAAGGTGCGCGCATCCGGCGTGACAACGGCCAGCGCGTCCACCGTCAGCGTCGCCGGCAAGCCGCTGCCCCACCCCGCCCAGGCGCGTCCGCCATCGGTGGAGGCGAAGATGCCATGATCCGTTCCGGCCAGCAGATGCTCCGTCCCCGGTATGGCTGCCAGCGAGGCCACGACCGCGCCGGATGGCAGCCCAGCATGATAGGCAGTCCAATCTAACCCGTTGTCGCGCGAGACCATGACAATTCCCTGCTCTGTCCCAGCATAAATCGTAGAAGGATGCGCGGGATCAATGAGAATCGCCAGGGGATGCAGCGTCGCATCCCCAACGCCGGCCCAGGTGGCGATGAACGAGAGGATCAGCAGCACCGTCAGGAGGACGCCCCCCGCGAGGCTCACTGTCGCCAGAATCACGCGCCGGCATCCCCCCGGCGCGAGCGCGGATTCGATGATCGTCTCTGAAGCTCCCATCTTCGCCGCCTCTTGCTTTCAAGTCGCGACATTCCGGTCCGGCCTGGCCGAATGTCGCTTGTGGCGACACCTGCGGGTGCTCCGCAATGCTGGGCATTAGCATCCTGCACGTCGTGGCATATGCCCATAGGCGTGGTTTCAACCGCCGGTTCGCCCTTATGCGTTATAATAGCCCACAGGAGGCGGATGGATCATGATCACAGCACTCGCGCTGGCGGAGTTGCGCGCTGTCGGCGGCGCGCGGGGCGTCATTACCGCGCCGGAAGAGGTGCGCACCTATGAGTGCGACGGACTGACCAACTTTCGCGCCACGCCGGGTGCGGTAGTGCTGCCGACTTCGACCGCGCAGGTGCAGGCATATGTGCGCGT